>NZ_JAIQZM010000028.1 GCF_023333595.1 Argonema galeatum A003/A1 | reverse complement strand
AACTGACAACTGACCACTGACAACTGACCACTGACAACTGACCACTGACAACTGACCACTGACCACTGACCACTGACAACTGACCACTGACAACTGACCACTGACAACTGACCACTGACCACTGACAACTGACCACTGACAACTGACAACTGACAACTGACCACTGACCACTGACCACTGACCACTGACCACTGACCACTGACCATTCAACATTTGTGCTTATCTGTGTTCCCCTTTAAATTTCCCCTAAGTCAGAAAATTTGACTTCGTATTCCCGTTCTAAATCCATGCTTCGCTGTTTAGCGTCGTTGAATTCTTGGTAGTATTGCTGCTTGCGTTCTGGATCGCTGGATAAGTTAGTTTTTTTCCAGAGATCTAGAAAATGACGAGAGAGTTTTTCACACATCACTAGCTCTATCCGGTTGACAGCAGATTGAATCTGTTTGGAGGTGCGGGAAATATCTCGCTGGCTCTTTTCATCTAAGTGAAACAGGGGAGAAACTTGGCTCATTTCTTGCTTAAATTCTAGGTTATTATCTTGCAGCTTCGAGATCAAGTCTAGTTCTAGTTGTGCGGCTGTTTCCTGTAAATGTAAAATCTGTCGCCACAAAAATCTGTGGTGGGAAAGACTGAATTGCAAATCTCGCTCCTCTAAAATATCTGCGATCGCTTGACGACATTCGGGACAATGCAGATAAAGGCGCAAAAGTAAAGCCTCTGCTTTCTCTAATTTCTCGCTCTCAGAAGAAGCTGGTATCGATTCAGGAGGACTAGAACGCTTGGTAGCTATACCAACTAGGCCAGCACGCTGGGTTCTTTTAAGTTGAGCCATGAGATTTTCGGCAACCAAAGATACCCGTCGCGCATCGCCTTGGCTGAGAATTTCTGCACAGGAGTTGATGTAGTGCGATCGCGTATCTGGGTTGCCAATGTTGTTCAGTAATTTCATCATTTGCTGAACAACTTGCTGATAAATATCGGCTTGTTTGAGATTTTTATTGACCAGCATTTGCTGAATCTGCCAGTCTAACCAGAGTGGCGCGGTTGTCAGCAGATGGTGATATTCTTCTGGGGAATATGTTTTGAGGAATTCATCGGCGTCTTTGCCATCGGGTATATTGAGAATTCGCAATTGCACTTCTCCCCGGTAGGCTAAGTCGGCGATTTCTCCAATTGCTCTTTGAGCTGCGCTAGTACCTGCTTTGTCGGCGTCGAAGTTGAGTACCAGTTGTTTGGATTCGGTGTAGCGCAACAACAGGCGTATTTGATCTATGCTGAGTGCTGTGCCAAGGGAGGCGACTGCGTTGGTAATTCCGGCGGCATGGAGTGCGATCGCATCAAAGTATCCCTCCACCACGATACCTCGATCAAGCTTTGCAATGGCGTCTTTGGCTTTATCTAAAGCAAATAAAGTTTTACCTTTATTAAATAGTTGGGTTTCGGGTGAGTTGAGATATTTGGGCTGGTCGTTGGTAAGAGTTCTGCCCCCAAAAGCGATCGCACGTCCTTGGATGTCGCAGATGGGTATAATTAAGCGATCGCGAAATACATCATAATAACCACCCCCCTCCTTGCGAGACTTAATCAACCCCGCCTGTTCCACCAAATGAACAGAAAAACCTTTCTGTTCCACTAAGTAGCGGTAAAGCGTTTCCCAACCCGCCGGTGCATAGCCTAGCTGAAACTGTTGGATCGTTTCTTCACTCAGCTGACGTTGGGATTTGAGATATTCTAGCGCCTGCTGTCCTTGGGCCGATCGCAGTGCGTGCTGATAAAACGCCGCCGTCACT
Organism: Argonema galeatum A003/A1; assembly: GCF_023333595.1. GTDB lineage: Bacteria > Cyanobacteriota > Cyanobacteriia > Cyanobacteriales > Aerosakkonemataceae > Argonema > Argonema galeatum. Next base: position 73,079 of record NZ_JAIQZM010000028.1, on the reverse strand, counting down.
GCCAGAATCTCATATAGCTGATCCCGTAGCGTGATTTGGCGTTGCAATTCTTGGCGCTGTTCTGGTTCGAGGGTTTGCACCGGGACGGCGTAGCGTTTTGCCAGTTCCAGCACTACATCGCTGAAGGGTAGTTTTCCCAGTTGCATGAGGAAGTCGATCGCATTTCCCCCTGCTTGACACCCGAAGCAGTAATACATCTGCTTATTGGGGCTGACTGTGAAACTGGGGGATTTTTCGTCGTGGAAGGGGCATAATCCCACAAAATCTTTGCCCCGCTTGCGTAGGACAACGCGATCGGCTATCACATCAACTATGTCAGATCTCTGTTTGACTTGTTCGATCGTATCTGGGTGCAGGCGGGGAATTTGCATGGGGCATGGGTAATTTTAGATTTTAGATTTTATTACTGTCCTAACCTATGTGACTGTGGCTATATATGTATTGTGCCATAAGTACCCCGCCTCAAAAAAAATTTCCTGAAACGATTTATCTCCAGCGTATCTTTAATTGGACAGGCGCGAAGACCTCCACTAACCCCAAGGGTATAGCGATCGAATCAGACTTCAGCCAGTTCTCAGAGTGTCTACCTCCAATGACTCTTCTCCTTCACCAAAGTGGATTTAGAACTGAAATTGACAATGACGCTCAATAAACTGGTCAACCACGACCTTTACCCAGTGACTATTTCCACTTAAATAAAATCAAACACGATAACTTTGCGAGGAACAAATATGGAAACTCTAGCTTATATTTATATGGCTTTAGCCTACGAACAAGCTCAACAAAATAATGGTAATTGTAGCCAATACCAGACAGGCAATTGCCAAAATCATGAGCCACATAAGGCCGCTTATCAAGCCCAATTATATTATGAAAATGTAAACAATAATTTTTGCTATTTGCAAATTACCACAGCTTGAGAAATTAATAGTTATGCCCCTCATGACTGATAGAACACTTGAAGTAGTAATCGACGATTTAAATATTCTGATCCTGGAAATCGAAGCCAATCCTGGCACTTCTTCTTGGACTATTCGCATGGCGCTCAAGGCGATAGTCGATAAAGCAAACAAGATCGAGAAGGAAACAGCATAAAAGTAAGTTTGGAATCAAACTATAATGCCAGAAACCCGGTTTCTTTGACAATACCTTCGCCAAAAACCTAAAATGCCTAATTTGTAGGTTGGGTTGAGGCACGAAACCCAACACATTTGTTGGGTTTCTTTGTAAGTAGGGACACGGCATAATCAAAATTTCCATTTATCCCGACATATTTATGATGCCGTGTCCCTACAAAAACGGTTCTTCCCTTGTCAATTATGCTGAGAAAGGACACGGCATAATCAAAATTTTCATTTATCCCGACATATTTATGATGCCGTGTCCCTACAAAAATGTTCACCAGAAACACTAGCATAATAATTCCGAAAGACCCAGATTACGCTGTCTTGAAAAATCGGATAATTTCGCGAACGCGATCGAGAAATTGACCGTCAGTTGTCAGTTGGGCGATCGCTTCTTGCGCCTCACGAGCCAATCGGTTATGCTCAGCTTGATTGGTCGATCGCCTTTTTTAAAGAAACTTACAAACTTTTGTGAAGTCCCTATAAAGTTGTAGCATTTTGCACCTGTCTATGGGTAGAACTATAACAGAGCAAAAAATATACTTTAAGATAGAGGAAATCACAATGCTAAAAGATACAAGATCCATCAACAAAAGACTAACCGACAATACACTCAGCCAGAGCATAGTCTTTGTTGATGTAGCGGTAGGCGACTACGAAAGCTTGATTGCTGGCTTGCAACCTGGGATAGAAGCGGTACTACTTGTCCCCTCTCAGGATGGAGTCAGCCAAATTACAGCTGCGTTAGCCCAACGAGCTGGTATCAGTAGCATCCACATCGTTTCTCACGGTAGCGAAGGCAGCTTGCGTATTGGTTCAGGTGTACTGAATGGAGAAAATTTAGAAAGTTTTAGCAGTCAACTCCAGCAGTGGCGCAACGCGCTGACTGAGGAAGCAGATATTTTGCTTTACGGTTGCTGCGTCGCCGCAGGTAAGGTGGGTCGGGCATTTGTGCAGGCTTTAAGTCAGTTGAGTGGGGCAAAAGTAGCAGCTTCAACCAACCTGACAGGAAACAGCACCCTCGGTGGTGATTGGAACCTAGAATTTATCACAGGCAAAATTAAAACCGCCTTAGCATTTTCTCCCCAAGTTACACCCCCATCCCCCACACAGCCCAAACTCCCCTTCACAGAAAACGCCCTCAAAACCTACAGTGGCATCCTGGGTTTCGCCACCAAAGTTGACTTCACTACTGGGACTAGGCCCATATCAGTCAGCATCGGCGACTTCAACGGCGACGGCAAACCAGACTTAGCTTTGGCGAACTTTAACAGCAACAGCACCTCGATCCTCCTGAACACCACCGCCACAGGAGCCACCACCCCCACCTTCGCCACCAATGTTGACTTCCCCACTGGGAGTAACCCCATATCAGTCAGCAGCGGCGACTTCAACGGCGACGGCCTCCCAGACTTAGCTGTGGCGAACTATTTCAGCAACACCACCTCCATCTTCCTGAACACCACCACAGTGGCCACCACCCCCACCTTCGCCACCAATGTTGACTTCACCACTGGGACTAGGCCCATATCAGTCAGCATCGGCGACTTCAACGGCGACGGCAAACCAGACTTAGCTTTGGCGAACGCTGCCAGCAACACCACCTCCATCTTCCTGAACAACACCGCCACAGCAGCCACCACCCCCACCTTCGCCACCAAAGTTGACTTCACCACTGGGACTAACCCCAAATCAGTCAGCATCGGCGACTTCAACGGCGACGGCAAACCAGACTTAGCTGTGGCGAACTATGGCAGCAACACCACCTCCATCTTCCTGAACACCACCACAGTGGCCACCACCCCCACCTTCGCCACCAAAGTTGACTTCACTACTGGGACTAACCCCAAATCAGTCAGCATCGGCGACTTCAACGGTGACAGCAAACCAGACTTAGCTGTGGCGAACCAGAACAGCAACACCACCTCCATCCTGCTGAACAACACCCCCACAGGGGCCACCACCCCCACCTTCGCTACCAAAGTTGACTTCACTACTGGGACTAACCCCATATCAGTCAGCATCGGCGACTTCAACGGTGACAGCAAACCAGACTTAGCTTTGGCGAACCAGGTCAGCAACACCACCTCCATCCTGCTGAACAGCACCCCCAAAGTCAGCATCGCCGCCGGCACTACCCCCACCGAAACCGGCCCCACCACTGGCACATTTAATATCACTCTCGATACTGCCGCCCCCGCAGGCGGTTTAGTCGTCAACTTCGACACCATTGGTAGTACCGCTGCTACTCCTGCTCACTACTCCTTAACAGCGGGTACGAATATCACGGCTGTCACCGCTAATACTTTTACAATTGCCGCTGGTGTAACCACCGCTGTTCTTAATGCTGTCCCCGTCGATGATGCTATTGTTAACCCAGGGGAAACAGTCAAAGTTAACGTCACTGCTGATACTGGCTTTAACTACATTCTCGATCCAGTTGTCGCTAATACGACTGCGACACTGACAATTACCGACAACGACTTCCCCACAGTAAACCTCTCAGTTTCTCCAGTCACAAGTACAGAAACCGGAAGTCCAGCGATTACTGTAACTGCCACAGCATCCAGCGCAGTTGTCGGAGATCAAACAGTAAATGTGGCTCTATCTGGAACTGCCGCCCCCGCTGACTTTACTGGGACAATTCCTACTAGCATTACCATTCCTGCTGGTCAAACTACAGGTTCCTTTACCGTCAATGTTAATGATGACACCTTGGTAGAAGGAACTGAAACAGGTACTTTCACAATTTCTACTCCTTCTAGTGGTGTTACTTTAGGAACTACAACCACAGGTTCCGTCGCCATTACTGATAATGATGTAGCTGACACCACACCGCCTACAGCCACCACTTTCACCCCCGCAGATAACGCCACCAGCGTGGCTGTGGCTGCGAATTTAGTCGTCACCTTGAGTGAAGCTGTGCTCAAAGGCACGGGCAATCTGGTGATCAAGAAAGTCTCTGACAATTCAGTTGTCGAAACTATCGATGTTACTTCAGCCAATGTCACAGTTAGCGGCAGTAGCGTCACAGTTAATCCCACGGCTGACTTACTGCCAGGTACTGATTATTACGTTGAAATTGCTGCCGGTGCAATTAAAGACGTAGCTGGTAACAATTATGCTGGGATTACAGGTGCAACTGCTTGGAATTTCACCACTGCTACCGCCCCAGATACGATCGCCCCTACAGCCACCACTTTCACCCCCGCAGATAACGCCACCAGCGTGGCTGTGGCTGCGAATTTAGTCGTCACCTTGAGTGAAGCTGTGCTCAAAGGCACGGGCAATCTGGTGATCAAGAAAGTCTCTGACAATTCAGTTGTCGAAACTATCGATGTTACTTCAGCCAATGTCACAGTTAGCGGCTCTACGGTCACAGTTAATCCCACGGCTGATTTACTGCCCGGTACAGATTATTACGTTGAAATTGCTGCCGGTGCAATTAAAGACTTAGCTAATAACAATTATGCTGGGATTACAGGTGCAACTGCTTGGAATTTCACCACTGCTACCGCCCCAGATACGATCGCCCCTACAGCCACCACTTTCACCCCCGCAGATAACGCCACCAGCGTGGCTGTGGCTGCGAATTTAGTCGTCACCTTGAGTGAAGCTGTGCTCAAAGGCACGGGCAATCTGGTGATCAAGAAAGTCTCTGACAATTCAGTTGTCGAAACTATCGATGTTACTTCAGCCAATGTCACAGTTAGCGGCTCTACGGTCACAGTTAATCCCACGGCTGACTTAGCGCCCGGTACTGATTACTACGTTGAAATTGCTGCCGGTGCAATTCAAGACTTAGCTAATAACAATTATGCTGGGATTACAGGGGCAACTGCTTGGAATTTCACCACTGTTGACACCACACCGCCCACCGTTACTTCTATTACATCCAGCCTCGCCAATGGCAATTATGGTGTCGGTAGTGTTATCCCCATCACCGTTAGCTTCTCTGAACCAGTCACCGTCACAAACAAACCGGAACTCACCTTAAATTCCGGTGGCAAGGCCACCTATACCAGCGGTAGTGGCACTAATAGCCTCACTTTTAACTACACCGTAGGACAGGGGCAGAACGCGCCAGACTTGGATTATGCGTCTACCAATGCTTTATCTTTGGCGGGGGGAACGATTAAAGATGCGGCTAATAATAATGCGACGCTCAGCTTGCCGGCTCCTGGTGCAACTTCCTCTCTGGGTGCTGCTAAGGCGATCGTTATTAAAACAGATGTTGAGATCAACGCCCTCGATTTGGGCTTTAACAAGCTGCAAGAGTCTCTCACCAACAATCTGGCGGCTCAAATCCCGGTGGTGGGTGATAAACTCAAGGCCATTGCCCCTGATTTTCTAAACAGTATTAAGAACAGGCTAATCACCGACCTGAAAGCCGCGCCAAGCTGGGATGCGGTGAACTTTCAAGATACTATCAAGACTTCTCTTGGCAAAGACTTCCCCAACCTGAGAATTACAGGCTCAGTTGGGGCAAACGGAGAAGCCAAAGTTCTGGTTAACCTGCGCAAAGAGTACACCAAAACGCTGAAACTCGATGCCAATTTGGGGCTGCCGGCGCTGGGATTTAATACTCAGGGCGATGCCAACGCCACATTCAAGTACGGATTGTACTTGGGATTGGGTCTGAATCAGGATGGCATCTTCTTCGATACAACCAATACAAAGCTTACCCTCGGTGCTGAAGTAGGCTTAGCCAATAATTTTACGGGCAAAGCCAATCTGGGTTTCTTGCAACTGGATCTGAGAACCAATGGCACTAACCCGACTAAAATTAGCGGTGATTTTAAGGCATCCCTGAAAGATTTAACCCCCGCCCAAGGAGGGATCGATGACGGGCGACTGACCTTCAATGAACTGAGCAAGGGCAACTATAAACTCTCCGACTTGATTGGTACGAGTTTAGACGCCAAAGCCAACCTCGGCCTGAGTGCAAAAACGAGCATCAATGGCAGTGCGGCGATTCCGTCGTTCAACTTTGACCTCAACGCAGCTTTCCCGGTACTGAAATACGAGAACGGTAAGTGGAGTGGGCCGCAAAAACCCCAGCTCGCCTTCAAGAATATGCAGCTCGACTTGGGTAGCTTGATCACGAATTTTGCGAAACCTGTTATTACCAAAGTCAATGATATTCTTAAGCCGGCTCGTCCTATCATTAATGCACTCAACAGCGATATTAAACCGCTGTCTCAATTCAGTCCCATCAAGAATTTCTTTGACCAAAACGGTGATGGCAAGGTCACGCTGCTCGAAGCAGGTGCCACTGTCGCAGGCAAAAAAATCGATACTCGATTCCTAGATGGCATTGAGTATATCGGCAAGGCTAGTGATTTGCTCAAAGATATTTCCTCTCAAAATGGCAACATTGCTATAGACCTGGGTGACTATGCGATAGATTTCGACGCCACCGATCCCAAGGCTGATACTAAAACCGCTAAGACAACTCAAACTAAGAGTGCAGCATCTTCTACCGACCAAGCTAAATCGAAGTCACAGGGCAAGACGCAGGAGCTACTTAGCCTATTCCAAAAGATGGATGGGCTGAGTTTACCCATCTTGACCAATCCTGGCACCGCGATCGATTTACTGATGGGTAAACCGGATGTCACCCTGTTCGCCTATAAAGTGCCGAAGCTAGACTTTAACTTCAACATTGATAAAACATTTCCTATCTACTCAATTCCCGTTGTAAATATAGGTGTCAACGGCAAGTTACAGGGAAACTTTGAAGCTAAAGCGAACTTTGCGTTCGGCTTTGATACTTCTGGACTTTCTCAATGGAAACAATCTGGCTTTAATGCCTCAGATGCCTATAAAGTTCTCGATGGCTTATACGTGAGCGATCGCCAAAATGCGGATGGTACGGGGCCGGATGTAAATGAACTCAAGCTCAAAGCTAGTATTAAGGCTGGGGGCGGGGTTGATGCTTTCGTGGCAAAAGCTTATCTCACGGGTGGAATTGAGGCGAATGCTAAGTTTGACTTGCTCGATGTCGGTGAAGACCAAAGCAAGGGCACTAGCGGCGATGGCAAAATCCACGCCTCGGAAATTACTTCCCGTATTAGCAACCCGCTGAGTTTATTTGAAATCAATGGTGAGGTCAAAGCCGTCCTAGATTTTAAGGCTGAGTACAAAAAATATCTGTTGTTTGGGGGCTGGACAACGGCTTACGAGAAACGCCTGGGTGAAATGAAACTGGCCGATTTCCGGTTGGGAACTGGTTCGACGCGCAAGAGTCGTGCTATTGACGGTTACATAACGGGTGGGGAAGTCTTCTTTGATGCCAACTTCAATCGGGTGCAAGATGATAATGAACCCTTCGCCTTTACTAACCCGGATGGCAGCTTCGACCTCACAGTAGAACTAGAAAAGTTTGACAAAAATCAGGATGGCAAGATCGACTATACCGAAGGCAAAATTATTATGGCCAACGGGATAGATATCTCGACCTATTTGCCTCTAGACACTCAGTTGTCTTCAACTCCAGAATCAACGGTGGTAACTCCTTTAACGACGGTTATCGCTGCGTTAGCGGAGCAAGGAACTAACCCTGAAACGGCCCAAACTCAAGTGAAATCGGCTCTGGGATTGCCGGCAGGAGTGGACTTGGGCAGCTACGACCCCCTGGAAGCTATTGCCAATGATGACGCGAATGGTGTATCGGTGTTTGCCACGATGATTATGGTGCAAAACACGATCGTCCAGACGGCGAAATTGATTGAGGGGGTTTCCCAAATGCCGCTGACACAACTGGGGAATGCCGCAACAGCAGCGATCGCCGAGACTTTCAAAGCTGGTACTCCGGTTGACTTGAGCAAAGTAGAGACAATTCAGCCAATTGTACAGAATGCGATCGCTGCTGCTGCCATTCTAGACAGCAATATCAACGCTTCGCAGCTATCGAGTGTCGCTGCGACTGCCGCAACTGTAATGGCACTAGGCAATCAGATCGTTAAGGAACTCGCCGCTAGCGGTCGTCCTATCAAAGATATCGCCCTTGAAATTACCAAATTGCAGGCGGTATCGGTGGGACAAATCGCAGTCGGACTGCCGGAACTGGCAGCAGGAACTTTGACGATAGAGCAGTTCCTCGCCAACAACACCAAGGAATCGATCCAAGAGAAGATGGGGCAGGTGCGTGTAATTGACCCCACTCTTCGCCCCACTTTCGAGACGATCGATCCTGAAGACCTGTTGGTTCGTTCGGACGGCAGCACTGGTGGCGGTGATTCCTCTGATGCTAGCAGCAGTACATCACTCCCACCCATCACCCGCTTACCTGAGTTCAATGGCATCTTTTTCGACCCGACTTTTTATCTAGGCCGAAATTCTGACGTAGCCGCCGCTGTACAAAGTGGAGCGTTCCGCACACCCATTGAACACTTTAGTAAATTCGGTTTTACGGAAGGACGCGCTCCCAGTGCAATGTTTGCTTCCGACTACCTCACCAACAATCAAGATGTAGCAGATGCCGTTACCAAAGGCGTCTTCAAAGGCGGCTTTGAACACTTCATCAAGCATGGACTAGCCGAAGGTCGCGACCCCAGTTCTCGGTTAGCTCCTTTTGATATGTTTTATCTGGCAGAAAACCCAGATGTTGCACAAGCAGTTAAACAAGGCTCATTCAAAAATGGACTCGAACATCTAATTAATTTTGGAATGCTGGAAGGACGCGACCCACAACCTCGCTATAGTGTTGTTGTCGAAACCTTCGATCCAACCTTCTATTCGACTAATAACCTGGATGTCGCCGAAGCGGTTCAAAAAGGCTTGTTCCGCAATAGCTTTGAACACTTCGTTCACTTTGGAATGAAAGAAAACCGCAATCCTAGCCTGTTATTTAACAATAGCGATTACCTGGGCCAAAACTCAGATGTAGCACCAGCCGTTACTCAAGGCTTATTCAAGAGTGGCTTTGAACACTTTATGAAGTTTGGCATGAGTGAAGGTAGAGTAGGTGCAACTATTGTTGGTTCTGCCGTAGCAGACAGACTCGAAGCTAATGCGGGAGCCAACATAATCAACGGTAGGTCTGGTAATGACACCCTGATGGGTGCTGGCGGTAATGACCAACTCTATGGCAACCAAGGTGATGACTTCTTAAATGGCAACCAGGGTAAGGACAATGTGTATGGTGGCCAAGGCAACGATGTTATCTACGGTGGCAAGGACGATGACCTCATCTCTGGCGACTTAGGAAATGACTTGCTTGTGGGCGACCTTGGTAATGACACCTTAATTGGCGGCCCAGGTAACGATACGTTTGTTCTGGGTTCCAATACTGGAGTAGACACTCTAGTTGACTTCCAAGTCGGTCTTGACCGACTGGGATTATCTGGTGGTTTGAAGTTTGAGCAGTTAGCGATCTCTCAAGGTACTGGCATCTCTGCACAAGATACCTTGGTTCGCATCGCTGCCAATGATGAATTACTGGCAATCCTATCTAATGTATCGGCTAGTTCGATCGCGAATGCTGCCTTTACTGTTGTTTGAACGTCAATAGGGCTGGCTGAAAAAGTAACAGAAAAGGAACAGAAGGATTAACTAGCAAATGAAGTAAGGCCGACTGATAAGTTTGGCCTGATGGGGAGATGGGGAGATGGGGGGATGGGGAGGGATTGACAGTTTTCCCCGACGCTCGGAAATATACAAGCTCTGATGCGCTTTAGCTTAATGCCAGAAACCCGGTTTCTCAAAGAAACCGGGTTTCTCATACCCTATCCCGAATACTGAATCGGGTTTCTAGTGCAGGATGGCGGAAATAACTCACCACTAAAAATTGCCAATGATTGCTCTGGAAATCTTGATTTTTACCACTGACAACTGACAACTGACAACTGACCACTTGCACTAGGGATTACGCTGTCTTGAAAAATCGGATGATTTCGCGAACGCGATCGAGAAATTGACCGTCAGTTGTCAGTTGGGCGATCGCTTCTTGCGCCTCACGCGCCAGCCGATTATGCTCAGCTAGATTGGTCGATCGCAATTCTTCAAACCCAGCCCCCATGCGGGTTAAATCGTTGCGAATCGCTTCCAACTGGCGCTGCTGTACGGAAGCCCAAGAGTCTGGATATTCTGAGTTCAGTAGATCTTCTAGGCGCTGAACGGCTGTCTCCAAAGTAGCAAAGCGACTACGCAATTCCACAATATCTTCGCGAGGATACTTGATTTGTTCGCGAATCATCGCCAGCCGCACCGCTAAATATTGATAACCCCGCACAGCTGGGCGCAGCACAGTTAAGAGCAAAGCGGCTCCCGAACTGAGGTATCCGATGACACTGATACCAGCGGCGGCTAGGCTGTACAAACCGATCGCAGAAACAAGATGTAGAGCAATAGCGACAAAGAGCGATCGCTTCGCCACCATTTTGGCATACTTAACTTGCTTGTCATCAACTCTAATTCCCTTTTCCGCAGACTGTGCTGCTTCTGCGATTACTTCTTTAGCTTCAAAGTGGATATTCCAAGGCACCGTCACAATTGCCAGCAACCATTCAAAAATAGCCACAGCAATAACCCAGTCGATAAAACTACCCGCTGGGACGTGCAACCATTGCAGTATGCCAAAAACCAGCAAAACCAAAAAGACAATTCCCAAATTAAAACTGATGAAATAGGAATAGACCACGATTCTTACCTCCTGAAAGCATTGCTTCGATAATGGCTGATGGTTGGGGTAGTATCTAGGTAGTTTGTGACAGTTGAGGGTGCGGAATGTGAGTTAAAATAACAGCACTCAGCGCGGCTACCAATTTAAGCCGGGACATGCATCTACAAGCATTGTTCCCCACTCCGGCGACGGCGGCTGAATGCCCAACCCCAGAAAGCTCAGTCCGGCGATCGCCAGCACACTTGCTCCCACGTCTAAGCTAAGTTGTACTAGGACTGGCCCCACCAGCGCCGGGAGCAAGTGTACTCGGATAATGTGCAGCGGTCTTCCCCCTAAAGCCTCAGCCGCTTCGATAAACTCATTCGTCTTAATGGCGAGGACTTGGCTACGCACCAACCGCGCATAAGTAGGCCACCAACCTACTGTAAGCGCTAAGACTAAATTGGGAAATCCCGAACCTAAAGTTCCAACCAAAGCTAGTGCGAGGATTTGTTTCGGTAGGGAAAGAAACAAGTCCACCAAGCGCATAAAAACCTCATCAACAAATCCGCCAAAGTAACCAGCGCACATACCTATTCCCCCACCGAGCATTAAGCTTAGACTCAGTACGATCGCAGTGAGGGCGATCGTACTGAGTCCCGCCCACAAAAGCCGACTCAGAATATCTCGACCCAGTTGGTCTGTACCCAGTAGATGTTCCCAACTGGGGACACTCAGCCCGATATTGAGATCTTGAATAGTTGGATCGTAAGGGGCTAGCACGGGAGCCAGAAAGCTGACAATTACCATCAACAGCGCCAGCAGAATACCAACAAACGAAATAACATTAGTCCTTGCCCAATGGCAAACGGCCTATGCGCGATCGCAAAATCATTACTGCTGGATCTCCCGGTGTTAGGTAGATTAAGAAAAAAGCTAGCATACTTGTTGCTACCAGTACCGCCACCGATCCAACCAAACGCTTTAGCAAGAATATAACCATGTTTCACTATACCAAATCAAAATATCGGTTGTGTATCTTACTGTTCGCTGAGAGATTAGGCAAACTAACAATGAAGTTATACCGCGCCAATCTAAACGATGCAGAGTGTTTCATGCGCCAATCTGGCTTGACCAAATACCTAAAGCTTCTCTGCAATTCAAGCCTGTCCAGAGCTAAAAGCTTTTGTAAATCGAATTATTTCTCTGTGTGATGAAGATAAAGTAATTCCTTGATGTCAGAAATATGGAATTTATGACTCGACCTTTACGACAATCGCTCGATCGGGCGATCGCACTACGGGTGTGCGATCGCCAATCTTATACGGTGCGTTAATCCGTCGCTAAGCAAAAGTCACGCATTCACGCATTCAAAAATCCTTTGAGTGTCAGCCATTTAACTACTTGGGATCGGGTAAGTTATTTCTGCCGCGCTGTTTTAATAGGAAAATAGGGAATAGGGAATGGAGAATAGAGACAGCATTCATCCTACTCCCTATCCATACTACAAATTCTCGATCGAACAATGGCTCGTACAGGTTACACTCTTCCAGTTTTTGCCGTGGCAGCTGCTAAAGCTGCTTTGTTACATTTGCAAACTAGAAATCTTGAAACCCTTCAATCAGTCGCTATTGACTTAATGCCGGGTGAAGCAACGATTCCAATTGAGCAAGTTGCTCAATTGGAAGTAGATAGTGCTTTGGCGATCGCGATAAGTGACCCTGGAGATAATTTAGACTTGACCCGCAACACGCCAATCTGGGCATGGGTAAAACTGCAACAAAGAAACTCAGAACCTCTTATTTTAGAAGGGGGAGAAGGAGTGGGAAAAACGGCATCGGGAGAATCGGCAATCTACAGTTACGCTCGCCGTTTGTTTGAGGCGAACTTATTACCTTTGATTCCACCCGATCGAACTGTCACGGTATCCATTATTATACCAGAGGGGAGGCAACTAGCTCAACGTACCTCGAATGAGGCTTTTGGAATTTTGGAAGGGCTATCGTTGCTCGGAACAAGCGGAATTTCTCAACCCCTTTCAGCCGAAGAACATTTAGAAGAATTTCGTCAAATTTTACAAGCGAAGGTTCAACATCAATCCGATTTAGTCTTTTGCATTGGTAGTAATGGGATGCAGGTTGCTCAACGGTTAAGCATTCCAGAAACAGCGATCGTGCAAACTGGAAACTGGATTGGGGCGCTATTAGTGGAAGCCGCATTACGCGGTGCAGAATCTGTCTTACTGCTTGGTTATCAAGGAAAATTAATTAAACTAGCAGGTGGTATTTTCAATACGTCTAGTCATCTGGCAGATGCTAAACTAGAAATTATCAGTGCAGCCGTTGTTAGGGCTGGGAGCAGTCTGCAAAACGTGGAAGCTGTTTTAGCAGCAAAGACTGCCGATGCTGCATATAAAATCTTAGTTGAACTGGAATTGGCCGAGCTAGTATTTCAGGCGTTGGCAAACACAATTTCTCAGAAAGCACAAGCATTCGTGCAGAAGTACGCCAACGTGCCACTCAAAGTAGGTACAGTTTTGTTCGATCGCCAAGGAAAAATCATTGCACGAGATGCGATCGCTGTTCAGTTAATCGAGGGATTGAAGTTAGTAAAAAAAATCAACAGCACAACTAATTGATATCCTGTCCGGTTGCATCCAGTTTTTATTCTTATCTGTGTTCATCTGTTGTCAAAACCTATTTCTGAGCCAGGAGATGGTGCTTTCTACATCCGCAACTTTTTCCCCATCAGGGACGGGTGGACGCTGCACCATCACCACAGGTAATCCTAACTCTCGTGCGGCAAAAACAGTGGCGTAGGTGGCATCACCACCACTGTTTTTGCTGACGATCGCCTCAATCTCATTCTGTTGCAATAACACCCGTTCGTCTTCTAGCAAAGTTGTCCTCACATATCTGACTGTGGCTATGATAATCCGAAATCCCAAATTGGTTAGCGTCCCTGAAGCGTCACACCTTCCAGGTTTAACTCATATTCAGTTCCCGCTAATTGAAAGCCATTCACGTTGCTACCGACAGCATAAACCCGACTTGAGTAAACAACAGGAATAACGGCGACATTTTCATCCATGAATTTCTGGATATCTCCATAAAGAGTCTGCCGTTGTTTCTCATCTTTTGTTACCAGAACATTATCAATTAATTTATCCAACTTGGGGTTGGCGTAAATCCCTCCATGTTCGACAGGTTGGTCGCTCGAATGAAACATCGATTTTAAACTTAAATGAGGATCGTAGGGAGAACCCCAGGAAAGGTTAATTGCCAGATCGAATTGTTTCTTCATGAGGGCGTCGTTCCATGCACCGGAGTCAATCAAGCGGATCTCCACACCAACACCGATTTCTTTTAGTTCCGCCTGAATTACTTCCGCCATAGATTTAGCTTGCGGGAAAGCATCACCATCAACAATCATTGTTAATTGGAAAGGTTTGCCATTCTTCTGGAGAATTCCATCTTTTCCCGGCTTCCACCCAGCCTCTGCCAACAAAGTTTTTGCCTGTTCGGGATTATAGCTATACAACTGCGGATTTGAGTAACTTGCGTAGGGAGATCTGTTTGGTCTAGATTTAACTCAAGTGCGATCGCGGTTTGAACTTTCGCTGAGCAAGACAAAAGCCAGGTGCTACCCAGAATAGCTAAATTTAGTTTGAAAGCCTTCCAAAACATTTTTGACATCAGACCGTGCAGAAAGCGCCGCTACAGCCCTTATTCTGAGTCGATCTGTCGCTGGCGTCAAACGACAAGCTGTCAAACTTGGCTCTTCCGTACTTAGTGTGCTAAATTAACTTAAATTTATCCTCAAGACTTTGCTAGGTAAGGCTTTGAGATTATTTCCACCATTAGCTTGCTCTATGGTATGCGGCTTTGGGGACGATCGCTTTGAAATCCCAGCCAGCTAAGGTGTAAGGCACCAGAAAACTAATAATTTGGCACACTAAGTACGGAAGAGCCTTCGCATCCGTTTGCGTGCAAAGGAAATAGCAGTAAGCAGATCCTTTTTTCATCTTCGTTCTTGCGCCTGATTACGCATCCGAATTTGCAAATAGAGATGTTTATGGTAATTTTCTAAATCAGTTCGACGTAACTGGTCAAATGGAAGGAAGATCGCCAATTATTCAGTCGCTTTATTGGTGGTCTAAATCAATTCTACCAAACTATATATTGTTTGCCGAACGTTTAGAAATGGCACAGGCCATAGAAGTGCGTTTGCCGTTTCTAGATCACCATCTTTTCGAGTTGGTACGCCAGATGCCAATTTCAATACTCATTCGGGAAATGAAGGAGAAATATGTGCTACGGGAAGCAGCTAGACCTTTTTTAACTGATACAGTTTACTCTCGTCCAAAACAGCCTTTTACTGCTCCACCAGCTTCTTTGACAACGAATAATCAGCTTTATTCATTGATTCAAGATTCCTTGCGTAGTTCAGCGATGGAATCAGTGCCATTCTTTGACCAAAAAACAGCGATCGCATTGCTGGATGAACTTCCCCTAATGCCTGAACGCAAACGCATCGCTTTAGACTCAATTTGGCTAATGTTATTAGGTACATACTTTCTGCATACTCGCTACAATTTATAGTTTGTTCATTGTTGATGCTTCATATCATACCCTTACGCATCAGTTACCTAAAAAATTCCGGTGATTATTCTTATCTGCGTTAATCTGCGTTCCAGAGTCTTCATCTGCGGTAAAAATTTAACCAACGATGACAACAGACAATTTGACGATCCCACAAATATAACATCTAAAATCGGTTATGAGCGTTTTTATTCTCATTTGGTTTGGACAACTTGTCTCGCTGATTGGTTCTGGGTTGACCAGCTTTGCACTAGGTATTTGGGTATATCAAAAAACAGGTTCAGTCACAGAATTCGCCCTCATTTCTCTATTCACTTTTCTACCAAGCATCTTACTATTACCGATCGCAGGCGCTTTTGTAGACCGCTGGAATCGTCGATCGGCTTTACTCTCGGTTCTAATCTCTTGCCTTGTTTTGTCAAAACCCTTATTCTATCAATCTATAACGAAAGTCTGACGCACCCTACAAGTTGATTTAAGTATGACACGCAGCTTTAGTCCTGTCTGAGTAACCGACTTTCAGTAGTTTGGTAATAGAGAGAATAAGGAGAATAAGGAGGATAAGTAGGATAAGTAGGATACTTATTCCCAATCAACTACTTAGGACTACACCTAAGATTAAGTTGAATACGATCCAAAAAATATATTGCAACTAGCACAAAGTGAAGGTGTCATGGCAGATCTACCCAACTACCGCCCTAAGCAAATTTCATTAGGGCCTTTAGAAGCCGAGATTTTGAATATAATTTGGGAACTTGGTTGTGCCACAGTCAAAGATATACACGATCGCATTCTAGCCGATCCAGACCGGGAATTGACTTATAGTTCAGGGTACGCAGATGAACGCAGATAAGAATAAGAACAGGAATTTTTTAGATAACCGATGCTACCGAACATGATATGACCCTAGCCCCTAGCCCCTAGTCTCTAACTATAGTGTTATTGAGTTGCAAATGGATTTATTAAATTACGATCGCCTGTTCAATACGATTGAAGAGTTAGTGCTGCACCATTCTCCCAGCGGTGTTGAAGCCGAGATCGATCGGCTGTTGATGAGTCGATTTAACGCCCTGGGAGTGAAAGCTTGGCTGGATGCGGCAGGGAATGTTCTAGCTTTAATCCCCGGTAAAGATTCTACAAGGGCTCTAGCCATCACTGCCCACAAAGATGAAATTGGCGCAATTGTCAAGAGCATAGAATCTTTTGGACGAGTGCAAGTCCGAAAACTGGGCGGTGCGTTTCCCTGGGTTTACGGCGAAGGGGTCGTCGATCTCTTGGGAGACAACCAAACGATTAGCGGTATTCTCTCATTCGGATCGCGCCACGTCTCCCACGAGTCTCCCCAAAAAGCCCACCAGGAAGAGAAACCGTTGCGCTGGGAAGATGCTTGGGTGGAAACAAAATGCACTGCCGAAGAACTAGAAGCCGCAGGGATTAGGCCAGGAACCCGCGTAGTGGTAGGTAAGCATCGCAAACGACCGATCCGGCTGAAAGACTATATTGCCAGTTACACCCTCGATAACAAAGCTTCGGTGGCAATTTTGTTAGAACTGGCGGAAAATTTAAAGCAACCTGCGATCGATACCTATCTGGTAGCTTCGGCGAAAGAAGAAGTAGGTGCGATCGGCGCTTTGTACTTTACCCAAAATCAGCGTCTAGAAGCTTTGATCGCCCTGGAAATCTGTCCTTTGTCAACCGAATATCCCATTGAAGACGGGGAAGCGCCGGTACTGCTTTGCCAAGATAACTACGGGATATACGACGAAACGCTCAACGGTAACATCCGAATGGTGGCAAAGCGACTGGGTATTCCCTTACAATTGGCAACATTGAGCGGATTTGGTTCCGATGCGTCAATTGCCATGAAGTTCGGTCATGTGGCGCGTGCGGCTTGTTTGAGTTTCCCTACCCAAAATACCCACGGTTACGAAATTGCCCATTTGGGAGCGATCGCCAATTGCTTCCATCTACTGCAAGCTTACTGCGAAACGGAATTTAGTGATTAGTCATTAGTCACCAGTCATTAGTCATTAGTCATTAGTCAGTCGCTTTTGACCGACCGATAACGGATGACAATATCTAAACGCAATACGTTGATCCTATGATTTTCTACAATAATAGTGAAGCCGGGAATTAATCAGAGATAGCAGTCGATCATGCCCAAAACAGTTGCCGATGTGATGAGCCGCGATCCCGTCACGGTGCGGCCCGAAACGTCTCTCAAGGAGGCGATCAAGATTTTGGCCCAACGCCGCATCAGCGGTTTGCCTGTGGTTGATGGGGATGGCAAGTTAGTCGGTGTTATTTCCGAGAGCGATTTGTTGTGGCAGGAAACCGGGGCGACTCCTCCGGCTTACATCATGATTCTCGATACCGTGATTTATTTAGAAAATCCCGGTCGTTACGATCGCGACCTCCACAAAGCTTTAGGACAAACGGTTGGGGAATTAATGACCGGGGAATCCCTAGCAACTGTCCATCCCGATAAGTCCTTGCGGGAAGCTGCACAACTGATGCACGAGCGAAAAGTTCGCCGCTTGCCGGTAATAGATGATGGCGGTCATGTTCAAGGCATCCTCACCCGTGGGGACATTATCCGGGAAATGGCAGCCAGTCAAGATTAGTTTTCTGTCAGCATCGACGCGAATTAATAAGTAATGACAATTAATCCTGAGTCTGTTAAAAAATTGCTAAGTTCGGAGGAAGTGAGCGATCGCTTGCGAGGACTTAACCAACTGCGTCAGTTGGAACCGGCGATCGCTTTTGAGCTGGTTCAACTTGCTATTGGGGACAAGAATACTCGCGTTCGATATTCTGCCGTCAGCCAAATGGATACCCTGGGTAAGCAGGATTTAGAAAAAGCTTTGTCAATTTTGCGCTCTAGCCTGCTGCACGACTCCGAAATAGACGTGCAAGCAGCAGCGGCAGATGCCATCGGGGCGCTAAAGTTAGGAGAAGCTTTTGAAGATTTGCGACAAGCCTACCGCAACACTTCCGAATGGCTTCTCCAGCTGAGCATCGTCGCTGCTTTGGGAGAAATGGGCGATCCGCGATCGTTCGACTTACTCACTGAAGCACTCGGTTCCAGCATTGACCTAGTTCAAACCGCCGCCATCAGTTCCTTTGGGGAATTGGGAGATTTGCGTGCCGTTCCATTGCTTGCTCCCTACGCCACACATCCAGATTGGCAAATCCGCTATCGGTTAGTCCAATCCCTCAAACACTTGGGTAGCCCAGAAGCCCTCGTTATTCTGGAAAAAATGACTGATGATGAGGTAGAGCAAGTGGCAGAGGAAGCCAAAAACTCTTTGCCCCTAGCGTAGGAGCGGGAGAGCGGGGGAGCGGGGGAGCGGGGGAGTGGGAGAGTGGGGGAGAAGCCAATTTTTAAACTCAAAACTGAATCCCCATGCCCCCATTTCAATTGCGGTGATTGTTGTTATAGTGAATTCTCGTACCTGCCCACATCAGCTTTTCTCGTAGGGTTTGGTAATAGGAGTAGTTATCCCGCAAGATAATAAACTTAGCTTGACAATCGGCCATCCTTACATCCACCCGCTGTCCCGGCCAAATAGAGGTTGCCATAACGCCATCCATCCAGAGTTTAGTGCTGAGTTCATAATCGCTCAAAGGCCAGATGCTAACTACTGACCCAGACGGTAATATAATTGGACGACTGGACAAACTCAAGGGGCAGATTGGCGTAACTGCGATCGCCTGCATTCCATCGTGGATAATCGGGCCATTAGCCGAAACGGTGTAGCAGGTAGACCCCGTAGGTGTCGCCACAATTAACCCATCTCCCTGGTATTGATCGACCACCTCCCCGTCAATTTCCATCTCCAAGATGGAGGTCAGCATTCGATCGGCTGAAGCAGGTTTAACGCACATTTCATTGAGGGCGAGGAAGCGATCGCTCGCTGGCTCCAAATTCGTGTGATTTCCCTCAAATACCCCCGCCTGCAACATCATCCGCCGCTGAACGGCGTAGCGATCTTCCAGAAGCCGATCCCAAATCTTTTCCGTATCTTTAAATTCCTCAAAAGGCTGGGTCAAAAACCCTAGATGCCCCCCCACATTCACTGCCAAAATAGGAATCCCATCAGGAGCCAAATTCCGTGCAGCTGATAAAGCCGTACCATCACCCCCCAGTACCAGCGCCAGATCGATCGATTGTGTAGATGACGCCAAAAAAACCGGGTAGGGGTTATCCTTTGGCCCGCTCGGCCCCATCAAAACCTTACAATTGCGCTGTTCGAGTTCCTTAGCGCATCTTTCTGCCCAGACCTTGCTTTGGGAATCGCCTGCCTTGTGTGCAATAATAACCTGTTTTAGCTCCACTTCCTTCCTAATATTATTCAGCTACAGATTAAACTCTCGAATCGCGATAAAACTAAAATATATTGTCGCTCCTAATATTGATATTACCTATTTTTTAGCTGTCTTAAGTAGGTTAGCAATAAAAACCCAACCTATATAACAAACGTAAAACTTCTGGATTTGGTACGTAGTTGCGATGCCGCGCTGAAGCGCAACTACGTGCCAATAATGATTTATTTGCGCTGACCTACTTACTCAAACAAGGCTAATTCTAATTAATTCATTTTAACAATTAGCCATTAGCACTTGCCAAAATTCACCACTTCAGTAAATTAAATTGCTCCATATCTACCGTATCGCGATTGCGGTAAATCGAAAGCACAATTGCCAGACCTACTGCTGCTTCAGCAGCAGCCACAGTGATCACAAACACCGTAAACACTTGGCCTTTGATTTCTTGTGGGTCTAGGAAATTGGAAAACCCCATGAAATTAAGATTCACTGCATTCAGCAGCAGTTCAATAGACATCAGTACCCGAACGGCATTGCGGCTGGTAATCAAACCATAAATGCCGATGCAGAACAGGGCGGCTCCTAATAGTAGAAAATATTGAAGTTGCAGTTGCATGAACCCTCTTGTTAGCGAATTGGTCAATCAATGGTAAATTTTATAGCAGTTCCCGCTGTAATAGAGTACATTTTAAGTTGGGGGGTAGGGGCGAAGCATTCCGGTAATTAACCTCTGCATATAACCAATAAGTTAATTACCGGAATGCTTCGCCCTTACTTTTGCACCTCATAACAGCGGGAACCCCTGTAAATTTTATCCCAAATCCTGGTTAACTACGCCCTTTTTCTTGAAGACTGCGCCGGTTTTTCTTGAAGCCCGCGCCGGCGGGCTTTGTTTGTGTAGTCGCGACTTTAGTCGTCTTTTTCTTGAAGCCCGCGCTTTAGTCGTCGGGTAAAAAAGGGGTCAAGGCTTGCGGATTTGGTATGAGATGGCAGATTTCAAATTTATGAGGAAGGAAAGGGGAATTAGTAAAGATTTTAAATTTAAGATTGCAGATTTAATTTCAATTCTTTAATTCAAAATCTAAAATTCCCCATTCCCGACACTATTTGTTGCGATCGCCCTTAGTGCTAGTAAGGGTAGATGAGTCGCTGACTGCGGGCACCAATTCCCTGGGACGCTCCGGCAAAGTCAAAACTTGTGGCTGTACGTTCGGTGTCTGCAATACTTCCGGCAAGTATTCGCGCCGCGCCAAAATAATCGCACCCACCATTGCGATCAACAACAGCACCGATGCCAACTCAAAAGGTAGCAAAAAGTCAGTAAAGAAATGCTGCCCAATTCGCACAATTGAACTTTCTGTGGTAGGGACGCTTGCCGTTGAAGCAGACCAGGGAGTTGCTAAAACCATCGTGCTTAATAGCACAAACAAACCAGCACAGACTAATGCCGTTGCCCCCTTACGAAGCCAAGCATTAGAAAGAGGAGTAAAATCTTCGCGCTTGTTCACCAGCATGATGGCAAACAAAATCAAAACGTTTACTGCCCCCACATAAATCAGCACCTGTGCGGCTGCCACAAAGTCAGCATTAAGCAGAATGTACAATCCAGCGATGCTGATAAATACCCCTCCCAACAAGAAAGCGGAGTAGACAATGTTATTGAGCAGCACGACACCCAAGGCGGCTGAAATCATCATCAAACTCAGCAGGGCAAACGAAACAATCTGAACCCCTTGCGCTAGATCCACAGTTTTTTGTCCTTAGTCATTAGTCATTAGTCATCAGTCATTGGGAAATTTAAAATTGAAGAATTGCAGATTTCAAATTTATTTTGAATTGACAATTTAAAATCTGAAATCTGAAATCTGAAATCTGAAATTTCCCAATGACCAACGATCGCTATTTTTCCGATTTTTCCAGAATTTCCTCTGGCAGCTGACCAGCCCGACGATCGGTGTCCGGCACTCCGTGAGGGTCCATAACCCCCTTAGGCAGGTAAACCAGTTCGCGCAGCGGCGTCACCATCGGGTCATTCGTTACTTTATACGGCAAACGGCCCAGCGCCACGTTGTCATAGTTCAATTCGTGACGTTCGTAGGTGGAAAGCTCGTACTCTTCTGTCATAGACAGACAGTTGGTGGGACAAAATTCCACGCAATTGCCGCAAAAGATACAAACTCCGAAGTCAATACTGTAGTGCTTGAGCTGTTTCTTTTTAGTTTCTTTGTTGAATTCCCAATCTACTACTGGCAGGTTGATCGGGCAAACCCGGACGCAAACTTCGCAGGAGATGCACTTATCAAACTCAAAGTGAATGCGCCCCCTAAAACGCTCGGAGGGGATGAGTTTTTCGTAGGGATACTGCACCGTAATCGGACGACGGCTCATGTGGTCAAAGGTAACAGACAAACCTTGACCTATATATTTACCGGCTTGTACTGCTTCTTTGGCGTAATCGCCAACTTGTTTGAGGAACTTTAGCATCGTGTCTCACTCAGAGTGGAAATTGTAGATTTTAGATTTTAGATTTTGTTTTCCATCTCAAATCTAAAATCTAAAATTGATTTAGCCGCCGAAAGCAAAGGGAAATACCAGCTTAAGGGCAGCGGTTAGCAGCAGGTTCGCCAAAGAGACTGGTAGCAGGAACTTCCACCCTAAATCTAGCAACTGGTCAATCCTGACGCGAGGTACTGTCCAGCGCAGGAGAACAGCTAGAAAGACGAGGAAGTAAGCTTTGAGAAGGGTCATGGTGATGCCCAGCGAGGCGGTGATAATCTGCAACCAGGGGTCTGTTTCACTTACCCCCAACAAGTTGGCTAACAAATCGATGGAAATGGGGAAATTCCAGCCTCCCAGGTACAGTACGGAGAAAAGTAGGGCAGAAAGAACGAGGTTGACGTAGGAACTCAGGTAGAAGAGAGCGAATTTCATGCCGGAATATTCGGTCTGATAGCCTGCTACGATCTCTTCTTCGGCTTCTGGCAAGTCAAAGGGTAGCCGTTCGCATTCTGCCAGGGCGCAAATCCAGAATACGATCAATCCGAATGGTTGACGCCAGATGTTCCAGCTGAGAATACCGTATCCTGATTGCTGCTGTACGATGTCGATCGTGCTGAGGCTATTTGACATCATAACGATCGCCAGCACCGACAGCGACAGGGGAATTTCATAACTGATCGACTGTGCAGCAGCCCGCAAGCCGCCCAACAAGGAGTACTTGTTGTTAGAGGAATAACCCGCCATCAGCAGGCCAATTGGGGCAATGCTAGATAGGGCCACCCACAAAAATATGCCTGTGCCGATGTCTGTAATTACCAGGTTCTGTCCGAAAGGCACGATCAAGTAGGACAGAAACACTGGGATGACGACGAGGACTGGGCCGAGGGTGAAGAGAAGCCTATCCGACTGTGCTGGCAGGATATCTTCTTTAAAGACGAGCTTCATGCCATCCGCTACAGGTGCCAGCACCCCAAAAGGCCCCATGTATTCCGGGCCAATGCGCTGCTGTGCGGCTGCCGAAATTTTTCGTTCCAGCCAGACTGTTACCAGCACTCCTACCGTTGCACCAATAATCATCAGGAACATTGGTAGGGGCAACCAAATTGCCTTGGCGGCACCTGGTGGGAGGCCCAAATCCATGAGGGATTTAATAAAGATTTCTTGCAGGTCAATTCCTGAGTTCATGTTTGCCGATACGAGTAGTTATTGAGGCAGAACCCAACCAACCGTGTCTAATCGGTCTATGAGTTTGTGAAGATTTTTTTACGGCTCCACTCGATAGTATATCGTTGCACGGAATCCAGCCTTGGGCAACAAACGAGAATTTCTGCTTATGGCAACCATTGGGGCTGCTTTATAGTTTGCCCAGAGGTGGGCTGATAAAGTAGGGATGATGGGGGATTCATCCATTACAGGTGGGTTCCCTTGAGCATCTTACCCTACGAATCGGTGTCCCAACTTACAACAGCAGTTGATTAAGCAATAAAATTAAACTTATCCTCATAAGAAAATATGGGATGTTTGGAAACTCAGTCGCTCTCTTCGCGCTCGTGGAAAAACAACGCAAGCGGTTAAAACCGCATTGGTTTTTTCGTGCTAGGATTGAGTGACGAGTAGGAATAACTATCTACGTTTTGAAGCATCCTAGTAACGGAGAAATCCCGGCTCCTGTGAAACAACGGTTAGGTTTAAGTCCTAACGGCAGTACGGCTTTAGCCCTGAGAGTGTCAAAACCCCGCATAATCTTCTGCAATACGTTCCGTAACTCCTGAAAGTTGGAATCATCAAGAACGAAAAAAATAAAAATTACTCCATAGCTATGAGCCAAATTATCCAAGCTAAGGACGTTACCCTAGATGAACTCGAAAGGCTCTTCCGCCTTCAGTTCGTTGACTCTGAAGACTTCTTCAGGGAGTGGCAAGAAAATTTGCCAGAAATCAGCGATTGGCAGAAGCAACTTTTAGATCGAGTGAAAGCGGGTTACTTCAATTTAATTAAAAAACCGCCTCTTCTAGAAAAGCCAATCAATATGGCGATCGTTTCTCCTCTCTTATTTATTGGGGAATTTTACCTTTCTCCCTTTGACTTCAAAGCCGAAAAATCTGTGGAAATTTTATCGGAAGATGAAGGCACTTTGATTAGAGGGAGTCTCGATACCTTAGTTTTACAGGAGCAGTTTTGGGTTATGGTGATTGAATCCAAAAAAGCGGCGTTTTCGATCGAAGCGGGACTGGCTCAAATCCTGGCTTATATCGTTTCCGGTTGTGTCTGAATCATTATGGCCGCAGAGGGGCAGAGGGGCAGAGGGGAAAAACGAACAATTCCGACGCAGACGGATTTGATATCAATTGGCAGTTTAAAGGGGAATGGTGGGTGAAGGCGAGGGAACTCAACTACTTACGCAAGTTGCTACTTAGAAAACTTTGAGATCTAAAAACCCGGTTTCTTGTGTTTGCCAGTCGCAGTTAATGATAAAATCACCCACAGAAACCGGGTTTTTACAATAACTAGCAACTTTCGTTACTTGTTTGTGTTTTGAAATTATCGTCCCTCTTTGCCACCCACCCTACAAATTTTTATGCCAGAAACCGGGTTTCTTTGGGTGTTCTAGCGTTGCTCGATCGGTATGTAAGAAGCTTCGTGCAGTCCGGTATAGACTTGAGTGGGACGGTAGATGCGGTTTTCTTCGATCTGTTCTTTCCAGTGGGCTAACCAACCGGCGACGCGAGCGATCGCAAAAATTGGCGTAAACAAATCGATGGGAATGCCCATCTTTCTGTAAACCAGGCCAGAGTAGAAATCTACATTCGGGTAAATCCCTTTTTGACCCAGTTTCTCTTCTACAGCCTTTTCCAACTCCACCGCAATGTCGTAGTACTTATCGTGCCCGAACTTTTCAAACAACTGCTCCGCTAGATACTGGAGGATAGTCGCCCGTGGATCTTTCACCTTGTAGACTCGGTGTCCAAAACCCATAATTTTGGCTTTGCGTTCCAGGCGCGAGTCCAAGAAAGGGCGGACATTTTCCACCGAACCAATTTCTTCCAACATTGAGATGACTTCTTCATTTGCCCCACCATGCAGCGGGCCACCCAAAGTGCCTACAGCTGAAGCCATCACTGCGTAGGGGTCTGTCAAAGTCGAAGCAGTCACCCTCGATGAGAATGTGGAAGCATTCATCGTATGTTCTGCATGGAGCGTTAGGCAGATATCGAAAATCCGAGCTGTGAGCGGATCTGGTTCCTGCTCGTTCAGCATATACAGAAAATTAGCCGAGTAGCCCAAATCATCGCGGGGCTGCACGGGGTCATTACCTTTACGCATCAGTTGGAAAGCTGCCACCATCGTGGGAATCTTCGCCAACAAGCGCACCACGGCTCCTCGGATATAAGCCGGGTTATGTAGGTCTCTTCGGGAATAGAACAAGCCTAATGCGGCTGCTGAGGCTTGCAGGGCGTCCATCGGATGTCCGCTTTCGGGAAAGCATTTCATCATGTCCCGAATGCGATATTTTATCCGTCGATGGTAGCGAATTTCATGCTCAAAGGCTTCGAGTTCTTCTTTGGTAGGAAGTACACCCCAAATTAAGAGATACGAGGTTTCCAGAAAGGTACTTTTTTCTGCGAGTTCTTCGATGCGGATTCCCCGATATTCCAAGATACCTAGCTGTCCATCGACGTAGCTAACGCTGGATTGGGCAGCAGGAATGCCTTCTAGACCTGGCTTATACTCGCAGAGAGTCATAACTTTACCGTTAGCGCTATGTGAAATATCTATCAGGCTAACTTACCAGAAACTTGCGTGCTGTTGCAGACTGCACAAAAATCCTTAACAGAACCATATATTAAGGTACGAACAGGAACTTGGGGGATGCCAGCCAAAATAACTGGCTGCGACCCACTGGCGAACCAGTTCCGGGAAGGGTTAAACCTAGAGCACCACCTTTTTTGACGACCAAACGCCCGCGAGCCTCTCCCCAAATCAAGATTTCTGCCCAATTCCCCAAATTTGGTTGATGACCGACCAATGCTAGCGTCGAGTCACCTTTTTGTCGCCATTGCTCAAACCAGCTTAGCCAAGCTTCCATATCGCCGTCAGAAGCGAGGTCGATCGATTCTTCCAGTTGGTCACTCAGCTTGGCTGTTTTGAGAATATCGGCGGTTTGGCGAGCGCGAACCAGAGGACTGGAGAGAATCAGATCGAAACGGAGATTTAACTCGGAGAGTCTGGCAGCTACTTTCCGAGTTTTGCGCTTGCCCTCATCTGTAAGCGGGCGATCGGCGTCATTGGGGTATTCTTCAGGTTCAGCAGCTATGCCGTGACGGATTAAGTACAGTTCTACCATTTTGCTCTTTCGGAGTTGCTATGCTTTTGTTCATTTAAGAACATTTTTATTTCTTTTCTGCTCTCCCACTCTCCCACTCTCCCACTCTCCCACTCTGCTCAAATAGCGTAGAGCCCATTTCCTTTGTTATTCGCTTTCGATCGGATCGTGGGTAGGGTTAATCAACTTTAGGAGCTTTTGCTTAATTTGGGTATCGAAAACTTCCCACTTCAGCTTGGCGTAATCCGAGTTCTCGTTGCTGCCGCCCAAGAAACCGATCGGGATTTCAAAGCCACCAGCCATCATGCGTCCGCCGCCAAAAAAGCGTCCTTGCTTATCTTGACCAAACGCTTCTTTGAGGAATTCATCGGGGTCGAGGGTAAGCTTGGTGGTTCGCAGAGACCCAATCACCAATTCTATTTCTTCATCTTCGTTGTGAACGATACCGTATACGACCGCCGTGTGGACGTTTTCTTCCGTCACTAAGAAGTCAGCTGCTTGGGGGATGGCATCTCGGTTGTCGTAGCGCAGATAGCCGACGCCAGCAATGGAAAAGTTATTTTGCACGGTGCGGTTTTTGAGACTGCGCTCGATCGCATCCATGACTCGCTTAGAGCGATTCGTCTGTAGGATAGCCTCAAGCAACTGAGCGTCATAGAATCGGCTCAGATAGGCAGCGGCGAGAAACTCATCTTCCTGTGCTTGTCTGAGGGCGTTAGTATCCGATCGCAAGCCGTGCATCAGAGACGTGGCACACTTTATGTGTTCGCTCACACTACTGTCCAGGTTGAGCAACCCTGCTTGCAAGTATTGCGTCAAAATCGTGGCAGTTGCTCGTATAGAAGGCCGAATATCCGCAAACTCAGCCTCAAGGTTGCCTTGCTGTTTGTGATGGTCGATGACTACCGTTGTCGGTATACCTTGTAAGAAAGGCATTAACTGGCTGGTAGTGCCTTGATTATCAACCAAAACCAAACCCTGATACTCCGACAAATTTTTACTCTTGATTGTCTGAGGTGTCCAGCGTTCTGCTGGTAAATTTGTCAGTTTGACCAGCGCAATATTTTCTTGGTGACTCAGGGTACCACCGTAAACTATTTCGCAGCGAATATCGTATTGCTGGGCAATCAACTTATACGTCCAAGCAGAGGATAAGCCATCCGGGTCTGGGAAGTCTTGTACAATAATTAGCTGGTGTTCGTTCCGGTGTCGCTCCAGGGTTTGCCGCAAAGCTTCGACCTTTTGACCGAACGGATTGGGGGAACGCTTAGTCTGTTCGTTGACAGCTTCACTCAGCGCCGTTACCGGACGCTTCATCGCGGGAGATTCTACAGAGGCTGTGTCCGCGTTGGCCTCTGTAGGTCGCGGCTCTGCTGCTAAAGTCAAAGGGTCAAGCGGCTGGAGCGAACGAGATTTCATATCGGAAGATGCGAATGGTGTGTTAATCAAGTAAATCCAGGTTTTGTGGCTATGCTTGCTTGGGGCAGTAGCCAGTCAGTTGAGAGTAAATTGCTACTACTTAAGATCTTCGCAAAAAAATCCGGATTCTACATACCCTCCAATGGGACATTTCTCTAGGTAGAAGTCCCGAAACCCTTTCATACAAAAAAACCTGCACGCAAGACTGGTGCAGGTTTGTTATATACCGATGACATATTTTCGCCACTCCTGATGCGTCCCGCTCTTTAGGTGTTTAGCGACTTCAAAGTATAGACTGCTATACGGCTTACGGGGGGTATTCCGTAAAATCATATTCGCTTCCACAGGTGTCCGGTTCCCTTTTCTGATATTGCAACGGACACAAGCCGTTACCATATTTTCCCAGCTATCGCCACCGCCGCGCGATCGGGGTAGCACATGGTCTAAAGTTAAATCGTCGCCAGTGTAACTACAATATTGACAGCTATGGCTGTCACGGTGCAGTATATTACGGCGGGTAAGAGGAATTTCTTTATAAGGAACCCGGACGTAATGACGTAGCCTAATCACCGTTGGAAGGGGAAAATCCGAATATATGTACTTGCCGTTGTGTTCGACCCGCTCTGCCTTACCCTTAATCAGGAGAATGACCGCTCGCCGCCAGCTGGTAATGTTGAGCGGTTCGTAGGAGGCATTTAACACCAGAACCTTGCCCATTGGAGATCGATAGATAAAAGTTTTCTATGTCAAAATTATAGTCCGCACGCCAGAAATAGTTAGTCTGGGGAGTGGGGGGCAGAAAAGTCAAAAGTCAAAAGTCAAAAGTCAAAAGTCAAGAAGGGATTGGGGCTAGGGAAGGGGAGAGTGGGGGAGTAACCCTCGTAGAGACGTTGCATGCAACGTCTCTACATTCTTTTTTGGAGAGGTCTATTAGACTTCTCCAGAAATTAAAGGTGCGTTACCTGTAACCCTCGTAGAGACGTTGCATGCAACGTCTCTACATTCTTTTTTGGAGAGGTCTAATGTAAAAACGTAGTTTTCCCCGCTCCCGGCTTACCCAGTACCATCAATTTACCATATTGAAATAGAGCATATAACCCCGAAACTCGCGACTGACGAACCCTACCGAGCCCCAGTCGCTCGAAGTTATCTAATTCCGGGTTACAGCGGCTTGGCTTGCAGCCGCTGATGGTATAGCTAGGGGCTAGGGAAGAGGGGCTAGGGAAGAGGGGCTAGGGAAGAGGGGAGAGGGAAAAGGTTACTCCGTAAGGGATTTGGAAATAAATTTAGCTCCCGAACCAAGCCAATGGGCGGCTTATAAATTGCTAATGAGTCAGGGAGGTTATGTTTTTGCTTTTGAAAAAATCTGTGTTGTTTGTAAGAATTTGCCGTCCAGAGTTGAACTATGTTTGCGATCGCATCCTCAAAAATCATACCTAACGCATACATAACTTATACATTAAACTAACATTGAACTAACATTGCACTAACATTGCACTAACATTTTTTAGTAACTTCACCGCCAATATTTAATAGTTGTGTAAAGTATTGTAAATACTCGATCCAATTTAGAGTTTGATACAGCAGACTAGGAGCTAGGAGCATTGTTGAGATAGCAATCAGCACTGGCTAATTAAGAAGACTCAGGGTATAAATCATTTAGTAGTGCATTTATACCAAACAACCGTTTAAGACTTTTTAACCAAAAACAAAATTAACAAACTTATGGAACTCTCTGAAGGTACCAGGATGTTTTCTGATGATAACCCATTGGCAATTAATCAAAATTCATACTTGATTAATATGCAGGGAAATTTTCAATCATTTAATCAAACCGCAGCCATCAAAAATATCGCCTTTATTGATCGCACAGTCGAAAATTACCAAAACCTAGTTGCTGGAATAGTTCCCAACACTGAAATCGTACTCCTCGACCCCACGCGAGATGGAATAGAACAAATCACCCAAATCTTAGCCAGTCGCACAGAAATCAGTAGCGCCCACATCATTTCTCACGGCGACGAAGGTAGCTTGCAATTGGGAACGGCGCACCTGGATTTAGACAACCTGAATCAATATCGCACCTCTTTGGAACAGTGGAAAAATGCGCTGACACCGGATGCTGATATTCTCCTATATGGTTGCAATGTTGCAGCCGGAGAAAAAGGAACTTCCTTCATCCAAAATCTCAGTCAGATAACCGATGCAGATATCGCCGCTTCCGATAATTTAACTGGAAGTAAAGCATTAGGCGGTGACTGGAATTTAGAAGCGAAAACCGGAACAATTGAAGCACCGTTAGCGTTTCGATCCGAAACAATGGCGGGTTACAATTCCATTCTTTTTGGTTTCGCACCAGCCACCAATTATCCAGCAGTAATTAGTCTTCGTTCCGTCGTAACAGCAGACTTAAACGGAGATAGCAAACTCGATTTAGTTGCAGCCAGCACTTTCAACACCCTCTCCGTTTTGTTAGGAACAGGTACGGGTACTTTCGGTACAACCAATAACTTAACTGTAGACCCAGAAACCCTTACGGTTACTGTAGCAGACTTCAACGGAGACGGCAAATCTGACATCGCCTCAGCTAGCCTACAAACTAACAAAATTTCCATCATGTTAGGGGATGGTACGGGTACTTTTGGTGCTATCACCAACTTTAACACTGGGAACAGGCCATCTTCTATAGCTGTAGGTGATTTTAATGCAGACGGGAAAGCTGATTTAGTCACATCAAACAACACCTCTAACGATGTTTCCATTTTGTTGGGGAAAGGCGATGGTAGCTTTAATGCTGCTACCAGCTTTAGTACGGGATTAACATCTTTTTCTGTAGCTGTAGCTGATTTTAATGGAGACGGTAAATCTGACTTAGCGACAGCAAACTATGGTTCCAACGACATTTCTATTTTGTTAGGTAAAGGCGATGGGAGTTTTAATCCTGCTACTAACTTGAGCTTAGTGACAACTCCTAGAGTAAT
Organism: Argonema galeatum A003/A1; assembly: GCF_023333595.1. GTDB lineage: Bacteria > Cyanobacteriota > Cyanobacteriia > Cyanobacteriales > Aerosakkonemataceae > Argonema > Argonema galeatum. Next base: position 42,198 of record NZ_JAIQZM010000028.1, on the reverse strand, counting down.
TACTGTAGGTGACTTCAACTCAGACGGCAAGCTTGATTTAGCTACTGCAAATTTGAATGATAACAACGTTGCCGTTCTATTAGGAGATGGCGCGGGTAATTTTGGTAGTCCTTCCTATTTTGGCGTCGCGACACAGCCACTTTACATAGCTAATGGTGATTTGGACGGAGATGGAAAACTCGATTTAGTGACAGCAAATAATCAATCTGGCAATGTTTCTGTGATATTGGGAGATGGAAAAGGTAGCTTTGGTGCTGCTTCCAACTATAGCGTCGGGACAGAACCCCAAGGAGTTACTGTTGGCGATTTTAATCGAGATGGTTTGCTGGATATAGCAGCAGCGAATTTTAGTTCCAGAGATGTCTCTGTTCTGCTCAACAATTCACCTGTGGTGAATTTTGGTGCGGCGACTTATTCAGGTACAGAAGGAAGCAGCGATGCAGTAGTTAATATTCCCATTACTCTCAGCGCTACTCCTACGGCTGATGTGACAGTACCAATCACAATTAACGCTACCAGCACAGCCATAGAAGGCGCAGGTAACGATTACACTCTTTCTACTAATTCTGTTGTTTTCGTCGCAGGTGCTACGGGCAATGATTTAACTAAAAATATTGCCGTTACTATCAAACCTGATAATATTCCTGAAACCGATGAAACGGTAGTTCTCAGTTTGGGCAATATTACTGGTGCTGCTGTGGGTACGACCAAACAAACCACCCTAACTATTGCGGCGAATGATGGAATTAATTATGGCATTAGTGCTGGTGTTGTTAGTATTTCCGAAGGTAATAGCGGTAGCAATCCTCTGACTTTCACGGTTAGTCGTGGTGGCGGGATTGATGCGGCAAGTTCGGTAGATTTTGCAATTGCTGGTACTGCTACTAATAACAGCGATTACAACAATATTGGCGGAACTTCTGGGGCAACTTCTACAACTGGCACGATTAACTTTGCTCCAGGTGAAATCCAGAAAACTATCACGATGAATGTTGTTGGTGATACGGCATTTGAACCAGATGAAACAGTCATTGTTAATTTATCGAATCCGGTAGCACCTGGGCTGACTCCGACTATTTCCAATAGTAGTGCTACGACTACGATTAATAATGATGATACTGCGCCTCAACCAGGTACTTTGCAATTCACTGCGGCTAATTTCAGCGTACCAGAAGGGAATAGCGGCACGTTTGTTAACTCTACAGTAGTTACCGTTAATCGCACAGGTGGTAGCAGTGGCGCAGTAAGCGTGCAAGTAAGAGTTAATCCAAATAATGCGGGTACTGCTGACGCAAATGATTACAACAATAATGCCTTTCCGATTACTGTTAACTTTGCCGATGGAGATACTGCGGCTAAGACAGTAGTTATTCCCATCAATGGCGATACTACCGTTGAACCAGATGAAACGGTCAATTTGGAGTTAATTTCTGGAAGTGTTACAGGTGGGGCAACCATTGGCAGTCAGAATACTGCGATTTTGACGATTAGTAATGATGATGCAACCACGCCCTTTACTGACATTAATGCCGGGTTGACTGGTGTTTACGGCAGTTCGGTTGCCTGGGGAGATTACGACAATGATGGCAAATTGGATATCCTACTCACGGGCTACACTAATTCAGGCTACATCGCCAAAGTGTACCGCAATACAGGCAGTGGCTTTACCGACATCAATGCCGGACTGACTGGTGTTTACGGCAGTTCAGTTGCCTGGGGAGATTACGACAATGATGGCAAATTGGATATCCTACTTACGGGCGAAACTAATTCAGGCTTCATCGCCAAAGTGTATCGCAACACGGGTAGTGGGTTTACCGACATCAATGCCGGATTGCCTAGTGTTATTCGCGGTTCCGCCGCCTGGGGAGATTACGACAATGATGGCAAATTGGATATCCTACTTACGGGGGGCGATTCAGCCTACGATTTCATCGCCAAAATCTACCGCAACAACGCCCTGACTGCCAACACTCCACCCACTACACCCACGGGGCTATCGTCCACAATTTCTGGCACAGCAGTCACCTTAAATTGGAATCCGGCGACTGATGCTCAAACTCCCACCACTGGTTTAGGCTATAACCTGCGAGTCGGCACTACTCCTGGCGGTAACGATGTTTTTGCCCCGATGTCTCTCAACACGGGTTATCGGCAAGTACCCCAACTGGGCAATACCAACCTGAAAACCAGTTGGCAACTGAACAATTTAACTCCCGGACAAAGTTATTACTGGAGTGTACAAGCAATTGATACTGCTTGGGCGGGTTCACCTTTTGCCACAGCAGGAAGTTTTACTGTTGCCAACTCAACCCCATCAACAGTTAGCATTACTACTAACAGTTACACAGATGCCAATGCTGCCGAAGTAGTTAACGGACAACCCGACTCAGGACTTTTCACCTTAACTCGCACTGGCAACTTATCCACACCAGTAACAGTTAACTACACTACAGGGGGAACTGCCACCAATAGCACTGATTACAACAATCTTCCCGGTAGCATTACATTTGGAGCAAATCAATCTACAGCTACACTACCGATTAATATCATCAATGACAATCTGGTAGAAGGTAGTGAAACGGCGACAGTGACGATTACTCCGAATAATGCCTACAACATTGGTTCTACTAACAACGCTACTGTCTTTATTGCCGACACGATTAACGTTCCCCAAACCATCAACAGCAACTTAATTAACACCGACCCCAATAATCCTACCCGTACTGGCAGTTTCCGAGATGATTATCGCCTGAATGGTGTAACGGTGGGACAACAGGTGCAACTCAATCTGAATGCGCCATTTGATGCTTACTTACAATTGGTGAATGAAGATACGGGTGATGTAATTGCCTTTAACGATGACTACAACGGACTCAACTCCCAACTCACTTTCACAGTACAACCAAATGTTAATTACTTAGCGCGAGTCACCAGTTATCGTAGCGGTGCGACAGGCAACTACAGCTTAATTACCAGTATCCCAACTCCACCCACTGTTAATATCAGCGCCACAGATGCTAATGCTGCCGAAGTTGTTAGCGGACAAACACCTAACCCCGGACAATTTACCGTTTCTCGTACTGGTAGTACCGCTAATTCCCTGACAGTTAACTACACCCGTGGGGGAACTGCCACCAATGGTCAAGATTACAACTCTCTCGCCAGCAGCTTTACCATTCCAGCAGGTGCTAGCAGCGCTAATTTGCCGATTAATGTTATCGACGATAACCAAGCAGAAGGTGATGAAGTAGTTTCTCTTACCTTAATTGGCAATAGTACTTACAATCTCGGTAATGCCAACAGTGCTACTGTTACTATTGCTGACAATGAACCCGCAATTGCTATCCCCACAATTAATGGCAGTCAAACCCTAAATGCGACATTGAGTAGCGCTGACCCCAATAACCCCACCCGTTCTGGCAGGTATAAAGATGATTATCGTTTGGTTGGGGTGACTCCTGGACAGACGATTCAAATCAACCTTAATGCCCCCTCATTCGATACTTATCTGCAAGTAATCAATGCAGATACGGGTCAAGAAATTACCTCTGATGATGACAGTGGCGAAGGTCGTAACTCCCAACTTTCTCTCACTGTGCAACCTGGTATCAATTATCTGGTGAGAGTTACCAGTTTCAATGGCGGCGATACAGGTAACTACACTTTGATTACCGCCGCTCCACCCAGCGTCGTCACTATCAGCGCTACAGATGCCAATGCTGCGGAAGTAGTTAACGGACAAACACCTAATCCCGGACAATTCACTATTACTCGTACAGGTAACACCGCTAACTCACTGACAGTTAACTACACTACTGGGGGAACTGCTACCAAAGGCACTGATTACAACAATCTTCCCGGCAATATCGTCATTCCAGCCGGTCAAACTAGCATCAACTTACCGATTAACGTTATCGATGATAGTTTGAGAGAAGGTAGTGAAACAGCAATTCTTACCTTAGCTGCTAATAGCGCTTACACAATAGGTAACGCTAACAGTGGCACAGTTACCATTGCGGATAACGAACCGTTTAACAGTCCACCGCAAGAGATAATTCATCTGCATAATTCGTTCCGTTATCCTACAAATGGAGCAGTAACTATCTCTAATGTATACACTGACCCTGATGGCGATCGCTTGACTTACACAGCAACTCAAAATAACGGTGAACCTTTACCCAGTTGGTTGCAATTCTCCTTTAACTCCAACACTAATAATATCACCTTCAATCAGGTTTCTACTCCTCCAAACAATTGGCAATACTCCTACGTGAAGTTAACTGCTACAGACCCTTGGGGTGCCAGTGCAAACCAAATTTTTAGGATTGATAAAAGCGGTAGCGGATGGGTTATAGATGGTTACATTGCTGGTTCTACCATCTTCTTTGATGCCAACAAAAATGGTGTAATCGATCGCGACGAACCATCCACAAAAACTGATAGTTCGGGTGCTTATCAGCTAGACATTTCTCCAAATTTCGATACCAATAATAACGGTCAATTCGACCCAGAAGAAGGTAATTTTGTCGCTAATGGTGGTACTGATACCGCTACGGGATTGCCTTTGGAAACGCCTCTTACTGCACCACCCTATGCCAGTGTGGTAACTTTATTAACCAGTATGGTGACAGAATTGCTCGATCGCGGTATGAACCCCGACGAAGCAGAGTCCCAAGTGAAAGCGGCCCTGTCTCTGCCATCTGATGTAAATCTTACCAGTTTAGATCCGATCGCTGCCACCAATAATAAGGAACCTGGTGGAGTGGAAGTTTTGGCAGCAATGGTGAAGGTGCAAAACTTCATCACGGAGACTAAAGCTATAATTGATGGGGCTTTCGGACAACCGCAAGGGGTTGCCGCTGCTAAAAATGATACCGTACAGGGGGTTGTGAGTGCGATCGTCAATCAAATTGAATCTGGTGTTATCCTAGATTTCAGTAATCCCGAACAATTGGCAGTAATTATTGAGGCGTCTGTCAATAAGGCAAAACAGTTGTCTTCCACGTTTAATCCTGTGGTAAATAGCGAATTTATCGCCTCATCTGCTAACGTCATGGCACAGGTAAATCAACGCATCGATAAGATTGTCGCCACTACCGCGCCTGATTCAATTCAACAACAAATTGCTCGCGTGCAAAAAGTAGCGCTAGGTGAAATAACTTTAGACTTCAAAGCAGCGGCATCTGGCACAAAATCAATCAACGAGCTAATTGCTGAAAATACTGGATCGGCTTTAAATACCAAAATTCAAACAGCCCGTATTCCAGGCGTTCCGGCTGTTCCAATTATCAATCATTTACCTAAGTTCGACTCTACTCACCTGTTCGATAGCGACTTTTATCTCCAACAAAACCCGGATGTAGCAGATGCTATTGCTAATAAACTTTTTGCCGATGCTTTAGCACATTTCAGCCAATTTGGTTACGCTGAAGGTCGCAATCCCAGTGCAATATTTGCCACTGACTATCTAAACAAAAATAGCGATGTGGCGGCAGTTGTTGCTAAAGGCGCATTCCACAGCGGTTTTGAACACTTTATGAAGTATGGCATGGCTGAAGGGCGATCGCCTGCGCCTGAATTTATGCCATTAGATGAGTTTTATATATCCGCAAATCAGGATGTCGCACAGGCGGTAAGCCAAGGCAGTTTTAAAAGTGGAATCGAACACCTGATGCGATTTGGTATGGCTGAAAATCGCGATCCTTTTACCCGGTTTAATATTGTGTCAGAAACTTTCGATCCCACTTTCTATTTAGCCTGGAACCAGGATGTTGCTGAAGCAGTGAATCGAGGTGTTTTTCACAATGCTTTTGAACAGTTTGTCAATTTTGGTATATTTGAAGGTCGCAACCCCAGCATTTTGTTTGATAATAGTTTGTATCTGAATCAAAATCGGGATGTGGCGGCGGCTGTGAGTAAAGGAGTTTTCCATAGTGGAATGGAACATTTTCTGAAGTTTGGTATAGCTGAGGGTCGGGGTGTAACAAGCACATTGTCCTAAAATTAAACCCCACATTCCGCTATAGTGTTTCCATTTGAGATGTAAACAATGGTAGGTTGGGTTAGACGCGGTAATTAACTTAATAATGCTCACAGATAAGTCTTTTCCCGCGTCGTAACCCAACATTCACTATTAAATATGCGTTCACGACTCATTTGAAAACGCTATATATAGCTAGGGACTAGGGGCTAGGGGCTAGGGACTAGGGGAAGAAGGGTTTAGAATCCGCCAACGTTTCAGTAATTCAGAATGTCTTAACCGCCAAGGCGGTTGCTATAATTTCGCCAAACCTTAGCCTGAAAAGATTGTCTAGCAATCACTTCAGGCTTTGTTTTCATGAGCGTGGTTCTCAGTTTTGGTTATTGTGATATATTTAAAATTAGAATATATAATCCTAATTACTAATTACCAACCTTTTTTCTACCTGTGAGCAAATAAGTAATCATCTCGCCTTTACCTTTGATAGGGATAGCACCCCGCTCCTCAAAGAGAAATTTTTCGCGTAATAACTCATATGTAGCGGCTGTGACTTGAATGCAGCCTGGAATGCCGTGGGATTCCATGCGACTGGCTGTATTCACCGTGTCACCCCACAGATCGTAGATAAATTTTTTGATGCCAATCACGCCTGCTACGACTGGGCCACTATTAATGCCGATGCGAATGCTGAATGTTTGGCTGGTAGAGCCGTTAAATTGGGCAATTTCTGTTTGCATATCTAGAGCCATTTCGGCTATAGCTTCTGCGTGATTGGGGGAGGGAGTTGGGAGTCCACCTACTACCATATAGGCGTCGCCAATTGTCTTGATTTTCTCCAAACCATGCTTTTCGGCTAGTCGGTCAAATTCTGAGAAAATTTCATTGAGTATTTCTACCAGTTCTGTGGGTGATAGGCGGGTGGAAAGTTCTGTAAAGCCAACGATGTCTGCAAACAAAACGGTTACTTTTGGGAAGCTGTCAGCAATGTAGCCTTGATCCTGTTTGAGGCGATTTGCGATCGCACTTGGCAAAATATTCAGCAGCAGACGCTCCGACTTCTCTGTTTCAGCGCGTAGCGCCTCTTCTGCTTGCTTGCGTTCCGTAATATCGCGAATTACAGACATCATGTGAGGCTGACCTTTGTATATAAAACTTATGGCGTTTACTTCTATGGGAAATGCAGTGCCGTCTTTACGCAGGTGAATTCCTTGGGTTTTGAAATGACCGCTATTTTGAAAAAGATTTTGGAGATCTTCAGCGGCGCGTTGACGCTCGTCTGGGTGGATAAATTCCGTTGCGTGCAGACCGATAAAATCTTCGTACTCATGTCCATACATCCGGCAAGTAGCGGTATTAGCCTCAACAACAAAACCATCAAAATTATTGATAATCAAACCATCGTTGCTGGCTTCAAAGATGCTGTGATATTGTTCTTCTCTCTCCCGCAGTGCCGACTCTGCTTGTTTGCGATCGGTGATATCCCGCACTATGCAAACTTGTTCGCCACTCTCAAGTAAATAGTGCAATACTTCTAGTGAAGTGGTGCTACCATTACGTATGATTATCGTTTCCTCTCCTCGCCACTGCCGTTCTTTCAGAAGTGCAGGCAGAATTTCTTGTTTGTAACGTTGGTCGGCTATTTTAACATCATCTTGGGAGTACAAAATTTTCCAGGTTTTACCAATTAATTCCGCCGGTGTTTCATAAGAGTATATCTGAGCATACGCCTTGTTGGTGTAAATGAATTCACCTGATGAATTAAAGATAGCAATACCGTCGAGTGCGGCTTCAATTACTGCTGCCTGACGTTGCAATATTGCCTCTGTCTGTTTGCGATCGGTAATATCTTCAAGTACGCCGACAAGACCGATCACTTTTCCAGTTGAGTCCTGCATCGGAATTTTACAAATATCAAGCCAAATGGTTTGTCCATCCTGCGATGGCTTTTGTTTGGCGGCAATTATGTGTAATTCTGGCTTATTTGTTTCCATGATTCGGCGGTCTTGGGTGCGGAATAATTCTGCTACTTCCCGGTTAGCAATCAAGTCGTAGTCTGTCTTACCTACTACCGCTTCTGGACTTTCAAGTTGGGCAGATTGAGCCCAGTTTTTGTTGCAACCTTGGAAAACTAAGTTGGTGTCTTTCCAGAAAACTTGTTGAGGAATGTTATCTATAATCAGCCGCAAATACTCTTTGCTTGTTCGCAGTTCTTCTTCTACCTGTTTGCGATCGCTTATATCCCGGATAATCGTAGCAAAATAGTCAATCTCTCCGCTGTCGCGCCGCATCACAAGAATAACTTGAGAAACAGAAATCTCCCGCCCATCCCGCGTTATTAGGGCTGTTTCTCCACTCCAGACGCCATAAAGCATGGCAGATGGTATTCCCTCCTGGGAAATGATTTTATATGCCCACTCTGGGTGGCAATTAGGGATCTTAATTTTGGAAATATCTTCATCTGCACTCATCCCCAGCATCCGACGACCTGCTTTATTGAGGTAGATAAACTCTGTGTGCAAGTTATAGATGCCAACAAAGTCTGTCGTTGCTTCCAAAATTGCCGCAAACCGCGCTAAATCTGTTTCAGCTTGTTTGCGAGTGGTGATGTCCAGGGCCATTGAAGCGATGCCGATCGCATTTCCGTCGCTGTCAATTAGAGGTGTATTATACCACTCGCAAATAATAATTCTGCCATCTTTAGTAAGGTTCTCGTTGGTGTTGCGAGTTACACTTTTTCTTGTCGAAGTCTCATTCCAGACTTGGTTGACATTATCTCTGGCGCTTTCAGGTACAATCAATCCCACACCATGACGACCCATCGCTTCATTTTTGCTATATCCAAAAATAGCTTCAGCTGCCGGGTTCCATTCAATAACTTCAAAATTAATATTCCATTCAATTACTGCTAAAGGTGTCTGCTGAAAAAGGAGAGAGAGTCTTTGTTGTGATTTGATGAGTTCTTGTGTCCGATGCTCAACTCTTTGCGATAAGGTGTGGTTGTATTCTTCTAATGTTTCGCGGGATATTTTTAACTGCCTTGTCATTTGATTAAAGGTGCGGGCGAGTATGCCGATTTCGTTTTTGTCAGCTATTTCGATCTGGTAAGATAGATCGCCTTGAGCGATCGCTTCTGCACCCTGAGCTAATAAGTTAATCGGACGCACAATGTATTGAGCTAACATAAAAGCACCAGCGATCGCTACACAAATAACTGCTACGATTAACCAAGTAAAATTATAGATCGATCTATTAGGGGCAGCCAATGCCTGCGCTACAGGCTGTTCTAAAACTATACCCCAATTGGTATTTTTAACTAGCGTTGATGTACCGATAACTTCTGCACCTAACAAACCGACATATCTTTGGGCTATAGCTCCCTGCCTTTTATTAATCAGAGGATTAACAGTGGGTAAAGATGCCAAATTAATGCTTTCTTTGACTATTTTTAAATCTTTGTATCCAATCAAATTACCACGTCGATCGACAATATAGAAATAGCTACCTTCGCCCGGTTCAAGCAAACTTAGTTGGTGCCACAAATTATCAAAATTTACTACTGCTATTACCACAAAATTGTAGTTTGTTTCTCCCTTGACTGTTCGTGATATTGTGACTAAATGCCGCTCCGCAACAAACGAGACGTTACCTATAAACACCTCACCTTGTTTCGCCCGAAACAAAGACTCCGATTCAGAACGGTTTGTTAATTTTTTAAGGGAAATTGGTACACAATCAATCAAATGAGATAATTCTTTACCCTGACTATCTGTAACTGCTAGTTCATGGTACAAACCAGGAGAATTTATACACATTGCTTGTAAGGCTTCAGGAGAAGCTTTCGGATCTTTACTGGCAATTTCTCCAGTCAATTTCAAGTTTGCGAAAACATTATCAACATAGCTAGAAATATAAGTATTTCCCAAGGAAAGTATACTTTCTTGGCGAGTGGCAATTTCTTGATTGACAAATTGAAATCCGCTGTAAACAGATAAAATAGCACCTGCCAGTAAAGGTAAGATGGCAATTATAATAAATAGTAACGCTAGACGTTTAGCTAATCGACCACGTTTTCCGATCATAATTCTCAAGGGGGAATGGGAAAAGGGAAGATTTCAAATTTAAGATGGCAAATTTAAAATACTTCAATTTGAAATCTTAAATCTAAAATTTGAAATTTATGACTGCACCCATATCTAACTCTATTTATAATACTAACCTGCGATCTAAATGGTAATTTTTTTCGCTTGACCCTACAGATCGCACCTACACCCTACACCCTTCTACCCATAAGAAAATAAGTAGTCATTTCGCCTTTGCCTTTTATGGGGATACGACCTCGTTCCTCCAACAGATATTTATCTCGCAATAGCTGATAAGTTGAGGCTGTGACTTGAATGTAGCCTGGAATGCCGTGGGATTCCATGCGACTGGCTGTATTCACGGTGTCGCCCCACAAATCGTAGCTGAATTTTTTGATGCCAATCACACCGGCAACTACAGGGCCTGTATTTATGCCTACGCGCAGCTGGAGGTTTTGGTTGGTTTCGGAGTTGAATCGGTTAATTTCCATTTGCATATCGAGGGCCATTTCCGCTACTGCTTCGGCGTGGTCAGTTCTGGGTGTGGGCAGTCCTCCGACTACCATATAGGCATCGCCGATCGTCTTAATTTTTTCCAATCCATGTCGATCGGTCAGGGCGTCAAAAGTTGAGAAAATCTCGTTGAGCAACTCTACCAGTTCTACAGGCTTGATGGAAGCAGAAAGCTCTGTAAAGCCAACGATGTCGCCAAACAAAACGGTACTTTCATCAAAGCTGTCAGCAATGGTGGTTTCTTCGAGTCTCAGGCGTTGAGCGATCGCATGAGGCAAAATATTCAGCAGCAGGCGCTCAGTTTGTTCCTGTTGATAGCGCAGAGCTTCTTGTGCCAACTTGCGAGCCGTGATATCTTCAACAATGCCTTCGTAATAGAGGAGCTCGCCTTCCGCATCGCGAACGGCGCGTGCATTTTCTGAAACCCAGATGGTGCTGCCATCCCGGCGATATACCTGAGACTCAAACCCCGACACGGCGTTATGCTGTTGCATAAGTGCAATAAACTCTGCTCTGCGATTGGGGTCAACGTAAAGCTGCTGTTCGATGTTTGTCAGATTTGTCATCAGATCTTCTGGCGAGGAGTAGCCGTATAACCTTGCTAGCGCCGGGTTAGCGCTGATATATTTTCCCTGGGGTAAAGTTTGGAAAATGCCTTCGACAGCATTCTCAAAAATGGTGCGATATTTCTCTTCTGTTTGCCGCAGTGCTTCTTCCATTCGGACGCGGTAGGTGATGTCAGTAGTTACAACTAGCAAGCAGGGCTGATTTTCCAAATCAATGATTTCAGCCGATAACAATCCCACTAAGATTTCGCCTGATTTTTTGCGAAACTCGAACTCTTGATTGCGAAGTGACCCTCGTTCCCACAGCTGGGACTGGGCGGACTGCAACATTTCCACTATTCTGGCACGGTCTTCTTGATTAACCCAGATATTCAGATCTGAGGCAGTACGACCGATGACTTCTTCGCGATCGAACCCTAGCAGACTTAAGAAAGTCTCGTTGACTTCCACAAAGTGCCCACCTTCAACAGTGCTGATGCTAATGATGTCAGGAGAGGAACGAAAAGCTTTGGAGAATTTTTCCTCTGAGAGGCGCAAAGCATCGGACGATCGCTTCCTTTCCAGAATCTCCACCATCAATTGCTTATTAGTCTCTTTTAAAACAGCAGTACGCTCCTCGACTCTGATTTCTAGCTCTTCATTAGCCTTTTGCAGTGCTGCTTGCGCTTTGATGCGAGAAGCCGCTTCCATTGCCAGGGCCACGAAATCCGCCAGGGAGCTGGCGAATTGTTCCTCCTCTAACGCCCACTGACGCGCAGAGCCAATATGCTCGTGACAGATGACACCCACCATTCGACCGCCAACGCGAATCGGTGCATCTAGCATAGAGGTAATGCCCAAGGGAGTTAAATAAGTCGCCGAAAATTCGGAGGTTCTGGGGTCGGTCTGGGCATCGTGCGCGGCTATAATCCGTTCTGCTTGCAAAGCTTGGAAATAACCAGGAAAGTCAACTGCCCGAAGTTCCAGACCTGACGTATGGCTGCCTGCACTCTGTTGATACAGGTTGAGGCAAATAAGGGCCGATCGCTCCTCGTTGTATAACCAAATACTAGCCCGCTCTACTTCCAGAGTGTCGGTAGCAACAACAGTGATGTCTTTAATTGCTGCACTCAGATCTCCACTGACGATCTGAGTGCGACTGGCCAAATCCAACAAGGCAAGGCTTTGTCTGCGGAGGCGTCTAGAACTAGCTTGCAGGGTTTCTTCAGCCCGCTTGCGATCGGTGATATCGCGCACTACTGCTTGCAAAACTATCCGAGATGAATGAGTTGCAGTTTCTAATTCAGAACTCAAAACTGACAACTCAGAACTCCATTTCCAGTCCACTGCCGTTAGCCACACTTCGGCGGCAAACTCCGATCGGTCCAAGCGGTGGTGCAGCCATTCAAAGCGACAACTTCCTTCTCGAAAAGCTGTCGCGATGTTTTGTGCTGCTAATTGGGCTGAACTCTCGCCACTTGGTTGAAATGCTGGGGAAAATTCGTCGGGGCGCTTACCGCAGAATTGTTCTTTAGTGGTGCAGCCAAACATTTCCAAAGTGGCCCGATTGCCATCGAAGAAATACGCTCTCTCATCGAGCAGCATGACGGCATCGATGGTTGATTCGTATAAGGTGCGGAACTTTTGCTCGGATTCCTGGAGTTTTGCTTGAGTAGCTTTGAGATTGCCGATCTCGTTGCCAATTGCCTGTTCAACTGCCTGCTGCAATTGTTCTGGCGTTAGTGAAGCGGGATGGGTGAGCGTTCTTCGCACCCAAATAAATACCAGGACGCCGATCGCAAGTGCTACCAAGAAAATGAAGAATGGGGCATTGGGCATTGGGCATTGGGAATAGGGGATTGAAAATATTCTTGTCTAGTTCTCAGTCCCTATTTTCTTTTTTCTTTTGACTTTTGACTTTTCCCCTTGTGCTAATCCCGATCGATCGATAAACTACCTGCTTAATCTAATTAAGTTAGGTTGGCATGGATAATCGGTACGTAGTTGCGCTTTAGCGCTCAAAGAGCGCTAAAGCGCAACTACGTACCTAGTAGAAGAACTTTAATTTTTGTGTTGTGTGAGTAGAGGAGTGAATCGGCATGGTCGATACAGCCCAACCCCGGATAGGAGTCTCCCTGGATGGAAACGCGAATTTTTCCCAGATGCGGTGCGAGGCATCTGGTGGGCTTTGCCAACGCGCTTGGGTGGAAATCGATTTAGCAGCTTTAGCCCATAATGTGCGACAGATCGAAGGCATCTTAGCGCCCCAGACGGCATTGATGGCGGTGGTGAAAGCTGATGCTTACGGACACGGTGCTGTAACCGTTGCCCAGACTGTGTTGCAACACGGAGCGAGTTGGCTGGGCGTGGCGACAATTCCAGAAGGAATCGAACTGCGACAGGCTGGAATTGAAGCCCCAATTTTGATCCTGGGGGCTACGCATACGCCAGAGCAAATTCGGGCTCAAGCATACTGGAAATTGCAGCCCACGATTTGCACGCCTCAGCAAGCTTTGGCTTTTTCAGAAACTTTAACTTCATCTAATCTGACACTGCCGGTACATATCAAGTTGGATACGGGAATGTCCCGTTTGGGTACAGCTTGGCAGCAATCAACCGAGTTTGTTGGGCTGGTAAGTCGATTGCCGAATCTGGAAATTGCCAGTATCTATTCGCACTTGGCAACGGCTGACAGTCCCGATCGCACTACTATGAAGGAGCAGCAACAGCGGTTTGAGGATGCTTTAGCCGAAATAAAATCTCTGGGACTGCCATCGCCGCGATTGCATTTGGCAAACTCAGCTGCCACCCTCAGCGATCGAACTTTGCACTATGATATGGTGCGGGCTGGTTTGGCTATCTACGGTCTTTACCCAGCCGAACATTTGCACTTTGCCAGCTGTGGAACAGATCTGGGTCTTACCCCGATCGAATTAAAGCCAGTTATGCAAGTGAAAGCGCGTGTTACGCAAGTAAAAACTATTGCACCTGGTACGGGTGTCAGCTACAGTCATCAATTTGTAGCCGATCGCGAAATGCGCCTCGCCGTTGTTGGGATCGGCTATGCTGATGGCGTTCCCCGCAACCTTTCTAACAAAATGAAGGTGGCGCTTCGAGGTCAGCCGATTCGGCAAGTGGGAACAATTACGATGGATCAGCTGATGCTGGATGTGAGTGAATTCCCCGATTTGCAGGTTGGCGAAGTGGTAACGCTGCTGGGGAAAGACGGTGACATCCAAATTCTAGCCGATGACTGGGCGGCAACTTTGGGAACGATCTCTTGGGAAATTCTCTGTAGCTTCAAGCACCGACTACCCCGTGTGGCGGTAAGTTCGATCGCGTAGGGAAGAAAGAAACCCGGTTTCTTGAACAATACCTTCGCCAAAATACCCTCACCCTGAAGGGTGGGGCTATACAAACAAAGCCTGCCTTCGCAGGCTATCAGAAAGAACGGAAGCCCACGAAGGTGGGCTTGGTATGTGTAGCCCCACCCTTCAGGGTGAGGGCGTTTGATTGACAGGCGTTCTAGCGACGATGAATTCGATCGATCGCATCAATGACTCGTTGTAATTCTTCTGGCATCAAATTAGATCCAGAAGGCAAACACAAACCCCGATCGAATAACTCTTCAGAAATTGCACCGCCAATCGATTCGCACTCAGCAAATACAGGTTGTAAATGCAAAGGTTTCCAAACTGGACGCGCTTCTATTAGCTGTTTGCCAAGTTCTAAACGCACTTGTTCTCGATCTGCACCAAAAGCAGCCGGATCGATGGTCAAACAAGTTAGCCACCGGGTAGCGCGTCCAAAGCTTGCTTCCGGCATAAATTCTATACCGGGCAATTTTCCGATCGCTTGTTGGTAAGTTTCAAAATTGTGTCTTCTCGCGTTTACTCTATCTTCTAAAACACGCAATTGACCGCGACCAATTCCAGCCAAAACATTGCTGAGACGATAATTATAGCCAACTACAGAATGTTGATAATGGGGTGCATTATCGCGTGCTTGGGTAGCAAGAAAACGCGCTCTTTTGACGATATTTTCATCATCAGAAACTAACATTCCGCCGCCGGAAGTGGTGATAATTTTATTCCCATTAAATGAGAAAATGCCTACTTTCCCAAATATACCGGGGGATTTACCTTTGTAGGTTGCTCCCAATGATTCGGCGGCGTCTTCTACTAAGGGAACTTCGTATTCGGAACAAGCGGCTAAAATTGGATCGATATCAGCACTTTGACCGTAAAGATGTACAATAAGAACTGCTTTGGGTAATTTGCCAATTTTGGCGCGTTTTTCTAGTGTTTCCCGTAATAAGTCGGGATTCATGTTCCAGGTAGTGCGATCGCTATCGATAAAAACAGGTTTTGCGCCTAAATAGGTAATCGGACTAGCGCTGGCGATAAAAGTCAGGCTGGAGCAAAAAACTTCATCTCCACGCTGGATACCTGTTAATTCTAAAGCCAAATGGAGCGCAGCCGTACCGGAACTGACAGCAGCAGCGTGTTTAGCACCGACTGCTTGACAGAATTCTTGCTCGAAAGCGTCCACATGGGGGCCAACAGGAGCGATCCAGTTGGTGTCAAAAGCTTCTTTGACGAACTTTTGTTCCAGTTCGCCCATGTGGGGAGTAGAGAGGAGAATTTGTTTGGTCATATTAATTTTATCTAGGATGTGGGCTTTATTGGCGAACAATCACCAGGCGATCGCATTTGGAAGAAGCTATATTTGCTTGCACTCTTAGCCAACTAGGATCGGGTTCTTCTCCATTAGCCCAAGCAATTAAGGCTGCGGGAATATTTGCCCCTGCCATTTGAGAAAATGGATAGCCCCCACCAAAACGCGGGTTCAATTCTAGCACGCACAAACCTTTTTCACCCACAATTACATCGCAGTCTAGGTTGCCGATATGACCCAATTTTTGACCTATTTTTTCACCGAGTTTTTTCAGTTCTTCACTTTCAACTGTGATAGCCCGATCGGTTTCTCCGGCTCTCATGGTCAGCTTGCGCTTGACAAAAGTGTTGATGTATGCACCCTCTAAGTTATTGATAATATCAAGACCGTGTTCTTGTCCGATTAATCGCTCTTGAATTAAGATACATCTGTCGGCATCGGATGAGCTTACTTCTGCTAAGAACGATCTCATAATCGATTTTTTGACAAAGCGATAAGCTAATTCCAATTCTTCCTCATCTTGGGGATATTCAATTCCAATTGATGCACTTCCCCAGCGAGGCTTTACTACTACCGGAAAAGTCAGTTCTCTTTTTTCAATTGCTGCTCTTGCTTCGCTGAGAGAAAGATAAGTTTTCGGTGCAGAAATACCAATACTTTCTAAAAATTGAAATGTGGCAAACTTATCGAAACAAATATCGACAACTTCTGGAGAAGAAACAACTGGAATCGTGCCTATGGCTAGAAAGCGATCGCGTTGTTTTGCTAAGTAAGGCAATTCTAAATCATTCAGTGGTATCAGCAAGCGTACTTGATTTTGCTGACAAATATCCAGCAGCTTCTCGAAGTATTCGCTGTGATTAATTGGCGGTAACAAAAAACTTTCATCAGCTTCTTGTAACGTCGGCGCTTCCATAGTAGCATCACCAGCAAATACTTTTCCGCTATTTCCTAGTGCTTCTTGGAAAAAGTTCAACAGATAGTTGCGGCGTCCCGCACAAGTCAAGAGTACATTCATATTTTTACCTGTTACAAGATATAAGTAGAAAACACATCCTCAGAAGTTTCTCGCCGTCTGATTAGTTGATACTCGTCCTGGATGGAGTCATAGCTAATAATGGGCGGATTTGCGCGAATAAATGGTGGTTTGAAGACTACAGTATAAGCACCCATGTTCTCAACAACTGTATAATCTCCTATACCTATTTCTCCCGGATAGTCCTTGTATAAACAATCATGTTCCATACAAGTATATCCCACTATGTCCACCGGCCCTGCAAGTTTTCTTTGAGCGCTATTTTCCTCGTCTCTGTAAACTCGCAATGACAGATTTTTATCAGTCCCGGTTGGTTTGACGTTGTGGACGCTACCAACTACCAGGGCAATTTGGCGCGATCGCACTGTTTTTAAACCCACAACTTTAGCCGCAAAATTCAACACATCGGATACAACAGCTACTCCCGGTTCAATAATTAATTCTGGGCCAGAATCACCGGGATATTTGCTTTTTAATTGCGGCGCAACTGCTTGGGCGTATTCCTGATAATTGGGAATATAGCCATCAAATTGACTCTTTAAATCATCGGTCATTTTGCCGTAGAAACCACCGCCAATATCAATAAATCTCGGCTGTTTCTCCTTGAAATAATAGTCGGTTAGTTCTATAATTTTCTGGGTACGACGAGAGTAGGATTCAGTGCTTCTTGCCGATGTAGAAATATGGCAATGCAGTCCATCAACAGTACAATTATTTAACTCTGTCAGTCTTTGAAAAGCCTGATCAAGTTCGCCTGCTGCTACATCAAATCCAAATCGAGATATCCGAGTGGTGTCAATCTCAAAATTACATCTCAAACCAACAGCTATTTTCTGTTCTGGCAATCTGTTTGCCAAAGCTTCCACCATTTCTACTTCTTCTAAGCAGTCCAAGTTGACAATAGAACCAGCTAAAATAGCGTTTTCTAAGTCTTCTTGTTGCTTCAGAGGGCCATTAAAGATTATTCTGGTGGGAGGTACACCGATACTGACTGCTAAATCATATTCCATCTGCGAAACAACTTCTGCATACCCTCCCATAGAATGCACGGTTTGACATAGTTTGGGAATGTAATTAGTTTTGTAAGAATAGCCCAGGTTGGTATTGGGATAAATTGAGCGGAAACCCTGGAGAAATTCTTTGTAGTTAGTTTCAAATTGTCTGAGATCCAAAATAAAAAAAGAATCGCCGTATTCTTTTTCTAAGTTGTGAAGCGTTTGCCAAGAGAGTTGCATTTTTCCATCCTTATCGCGTTCGATTTTACTATGAATTTTTATTTTACGCTTGTATGGTGCGTCAGAGCGCGAATTATTGATTATTTGCATAATTCTCTTTTCTGACGCACCATACGGCCTAATTATTTCCCATGAAGTCTTCTACTGTGGCATGATTAGCTTGGCTAATCCCTTCTTTCTTAACGACTTTCCATACTGTCAGGAAAAGTATTTTCAGGTCAAGCCACAAACTCCAATTATCCACATACCAAACATCCAGTTTGAATTTTTCTTGCCAAGAAATTGTATTGCGCCCGTTAATTTGCGCCCACCCTGTAATCCCAGGCATCACGTCATGGCGGCGTGCTTGTTCGGGACTGTAGCGCTCTAGGTATTCTACCATTAAAGGACGCGGCCCTACAAAACTCATATCGCCTTTGAGAACATTCAAAAGTTGAGGGAGTTCGTCTAAACTGGTTTTCCGCAGAAATTGTCCAATTGCGGTCAGACGTTCTTCGTCGCTTAAAAGGTTGCCATCGGCATCGCGATCGTTTGTCATGGTGCGAAACTTATAAAATGTAAAAATGTCACCGTCTTTACCGGGACGTGGTTGGGTAAAAACAATTGGTTGGCCCATACGAATATAGATCGCGATCGCTACAAATATGATAAAAGGAGAAAACACTATGAGAGCGATCGCTGCCATTAGCCTATCTAATCCAAACTTAATTAATCTGTTGAATTGCATGATTGGTGATTGATGATTAGCCATTGGTGATTCCTCAGTTATAGTGATTGAGAGACAATTTTAGTCATTTTCGCTACCATTCTATAGGTTGGTAGATGCTCTATTTTGCCTAGAAGCTATTTGCTTTGATTTTCTTAATCTCCTTTAATATTTCCTCACCGTTTTCATATCTATCTTTTATTCTATAAGCCATCATTTTATCAATTAAATTCAACAAATCGTTTGATATATTTACAGTATATTGCCGCCACTGTAAGTTATGTTTTTCGTCGTACATATTGTCATCTGCTGGACTTTTTTTGGTCAAATAATAAACAAAGCATCTTGCTAGTGAATAAAAATCTGAGTGATACCTACAATATCTTCTTTCTTGTTCCGGCGCACGAAAGCCATCGCCTTTTATATCTTTTTCTAGCAATAACATTAGCATATATATTATATTTATATATATTTTTCCATAAAAAAAAGTTTTTCTAGTCGCCGCACCGAAATCAATCAATACCAATTCACCATTTTCTCTTAAGATCAGATTGGGTGGTTTAATATCTCGATGCAAATATTTGTGTCTGTGAAGTTCATTTAAAATTACCACTGCTTTTTCCAACCATTCCAATGCTATTTCCTGAGTTATAAAATTATGATTATCTACATAAGTTTCTAAATTACACCCTTCAATTTTCTCCATAACGATGCAGTACAATATTTTTCCATTATTTAGTTTTTGTTGAAAATAGCCATCTACTTTCGGAAACCCAGAATGATCCATTTCTCTTAATATGTCTGCTTCTTGACGAAATAGGTATCTTACTCTAGGGTTTTTGCTCCGATGGGGTCGAAGGACTTTCAATACTTTCTCTATTCCGGCATCATCAACAATGTAAATAGTGCTATAGCCACTTTCATCGTGTAATAAACTAATTACACGATAGCGATTTTGTAACAATAAATCGTTGTTACAGCTTTTACAGTAGCGATCGCTATTGTTTAGATCAATATTTAGGTTTACACAATCTGGATTGATGCAGATACACATTATTATTTTCTCTTTCAAGATTCTTGAAACTCTTGTTTTCGGCAAGCAGAATTATAAAGATTTTCCTGTAGCTGAATTACGTTGGGGAGGTCATATATACCCATCCGAACTCTACCAAGTTTGCCCATTGCGCGAGCCTCTTCTGGATGTTCCAACATCCAATTCATTGACCGAGTAAGTGATTCTATATCCCCTACTTCAACAAGAAAACCGCAGCCTTCTGCCAATAATTCCTCAGTACCACGAATTTTTGTGCCGATCACAGGTATCTCCAACGATAAAGATTCCATCACACTGCGAGGAAGCCCTTCCTGCTCTGAAGCCAAAACCGTTGCAATGGAAGAGCGCATCAAAACTGGAATATCTTGACGTTCACCCAGAAAATGTACTTGATTTTTAACACCTAAGTCTACAGCCAATTGGCGCATTTCTGCCAGCAGTAGGCCATTGCCCGCCAAGGCTAAATGAACGTCTGGTTTAGCTAGTTTGGCAAATGCGATTATGATATCACGATGATGCTTACGGGGAATAAATTCAGCCACACATAGAAATAGGGGATTTTCTGGAGTAATTCCCAACTCCTGACGTACCCGCGCTATATCGGCATCGGCAACTGTATCGGGATTGTAATAATTTAGATCTACGCCAATTCCTGGCATATATAAAACTCGTTGCGGTGGTAAAATATGGTGGCGTTTAGCAGCAGCCTCATCCTCACGGTTAATTACGATCAGGTAGTCAGTCCAAGCTCCCGCTAGTTTTTCCAAAGTGAGGAAAATGGCATTTTTGAAAGCTTTGCCCTTGGGATGGAAATGAAATCCGTGTGCAGTATAGATTACTTTACATTTTCCCTGCTTTCTAAAGTCTTTGAGCGCGTAGCGGGTCACAAAAGCTGCTACTGGTGTGTGTACATGAACTAAATCGTATTGCCCTTGCCTCATTACCTCTTGGAGGATGGGGGGAGCAACTAGAAAGTTCCTTGGGTCTAGAGGATTACGCGACCATTTTACTTCCCAAACGCGATCGAAAGCTTGCAAGCAACTAGCCGAAGCAGAAACTCCCTCCGCCATCCCATCTACTTGCCAACCTTTCTGGCGAAAGTGATAGGCAAAAGGCAACAGGAAGGATTCAAGAGTAGCTGGGATAGTAGTGATGACTAAAAGTTTTTTCATATTTACTGTAGAAATTCATTTTTCACCAGTGGTGGCCCAAACTAAATCAATGTATTTGATTAGATGCTTTTTTTTTTGTCTAGCACAGTTTCATATATATTCTCATACTTTTTGACAACAGATTCTAAAGAAAAGCTTTCAATAATTCTATTTCTAGCTGCTTGACCTAAGTTTTCTCTTGCTTCTGAACCTAATTCTATTAATTCTTGCCAAGCATTAGCCAAAGCCTCTGAGTTTTGTGGAGGTACAACCCGTCCCGTATTACTAACAATCCAAGCTGAATCGCCCACATCTGTCACCACGCAAGGAACGCCACAAGACATTGCTTCTCCTACTACTAAGGGAAATGCTTCACCATAAGCGGAAGCGACTGTTAGAATATCTAGTGCTGCCGTAATCCGAGGTATATCAGTACGTTCTCCTAGCAGATGAATTTGTTCTGATAGGTTTAGTTTTTGCATCAACTGAATTAAGGTTTGATTATTCCGATCTACTTTTGTTCCCACTAATAAAAAATGGACATTTGGATATGTCTTTAATAAGCAAGCTGCCGCTTTGAGAAAATTAGCATGATCCTTCATGGGATGATAGCGACAAATCATGCCAATTAGAATAGTGTCTTGATTTATTTTTAGCTCTGTTCTTACAGCTAATTTATTTTCTGGTGATGGTACAAATAAGGAAGTGTCAAATCCATTAGGAACAACGCAGCTATTTTTCTGAGAATAACCTAATGCTTCATGTTGTAGCTTACTAGCCTGGGACACAAATGCAATTTTACTGGCTAAATGCGAAATATAACTGCCAAATTTAATAATTTTTATAGTCATCTTTTTTTCTAATTCTAATGAATGAATTGAATGATGAATGCTCCATGTTACAGGTATTTGAAAGAAGTGGAACAGGCTAGCCACTTCTGCTGCAAAATTGCCATGATACATCCAACCTTGAATTAAATCTGGCTTAATTTTATTTACTAATAGTAACAGTTTTACTAAAGCATTTATGCTAGGTTTGCCTGCATCCATACTAACGGTATAGACAGGTATGCCTAATGCTTCAATTCGCTTACCCCAAATCTCCGGTTCTATTAAAGAAAGTACAACTGGAGAAAAGCGAGCTTGATTGATTCTCGATAGCAAATTATAGAGCATTATTTCTGCTCCCCCTGTCGAAAGGCCAGTGATGATATATAGGATAGCAATCTTGTTGCTATAATTAATATTATTGGTCATAGGTTAAATTTAGGTTAACTTTTATTAACTAAATTTTAACCTTGTCTAAAAAGCTTGTCTATAAATTGTTGCAAAATGCAATAATTGATTATTTCCCATATTACTATCCTATTGTTTTTTTGCTATGACATAATTTAGCCGCGCCGCAAGCCCACCCCTGAAGGGGTGGGCTTGCGGCGCGGCGGCTTTAGCCCCAGTCACACTTTCATACAATCCTTCATATTGAGCCACAACATAGTCTAAAGAAAAAGAGGCAATAATTCGATCTCTGGCTGCTTTTCCTAAAACTTTTCTATTTTCTGCACCCAGGGCAATTAATTCTTTCCAAGCATTCGCTAATGCCTGGGGATTTTGGGGCGATACCACTCGTCCAGTATTGCCAACAATCCATGCTGAATCACCCACATCTGTCACTACGCAAGGGATACCGCAGGACATAGCTTCACCGATCACATTGGGAAAAGCTTCACCATAAAAAGAAGTAGTAGAAGCGATATCTAAAGCAGCAGTAAGTCTGGGAATATCTTTTCTTTCCCCAAGTAAATGGATGCGATCGCTAATCCCTAATTTCTGGATAATTTGGCATAATTCCTCATTTTTGGGATTGACTTCATCACCTGCCAGCAAAAAATGTACGTCTGGATAATCTCGCAGTAAAATTGCTGCTGCCTGAAGTAAGTTAGGATAGTCTTTCATCTCATGGTAGCGAGCAAATCGACCTATCAAAAAACAGTCACTTCGGAGATTAAGTTCTTCTCTAATCTGTTTATAAACTTCAATTGATGGCTTAAAAAAATCTGGGTCAAAACCATTGGGTATGATAATTGTTTTTCTTGATTTGTAGCCTAGCTTTTCATGTTGTCTGGCACTTATTTGAGAGTTATAGATAATTTTTTTGGAAAAAATGCTCAAAAAACTCAGAATTTTAATTATGTCGGCAGTTAGTCGTTTTTCGTAGCTTAACGAATACAAGGAATGACGAATATTCCAGATTACAGGTATAGACTTTAATCTGAAAATACTAGCTATTTCTCCTGCCAAAATAGAGTGATACATCCAACATTGAATCAGATCGGGCTTAAGTTTCCCTACTAGATGAATAAGTTGCCAAATAGTGGCTAGCGTAGGTTTTCCTTGTTCCATTCCAATGGTATAAACGGGGATGCCTAAAGCTTCGATGCGATCGCCTAATGTACCTTTATCTATTAAGGAAATTACTATTGGTTTAAATCGGGAGTGGTTGGTTTTAGACAGTAGCTTGTATAGCATAGTCTCTGCCCCACCTGTGGAAAGCCCGGTGATCAGATGTAGAACCACTATTTTTGCTTCTGAACTCATAGATTTTATCCTGGTTGAGATGTTTGATTTTTGGGTGATTTAATCAAAGATATTTTGCCTATACCTAGCAGCAATATTGTACTTGATAACAAAAACCAGAAGTAGTTGATCAAGTAAATGCGCGGATCTCCTGTCGGAGTAAAATCCGTCCAAACTTGGAGAGTTAGAACGTATAAAAATGGCATCCAATATATATCTTTAATGTACCTAATCAAGATGGATTGCAGATAGCGACCAACCCATCCATAGACAAAGCAAAAAAGAATAAGTCCTAGCCATGACATACTGTAAATGCCAAAAGCAAGAACGCCTGGTGGAACAGTAGTTGTACGGACTCCAAGTACAAATTCGCTATTCCAATCAGCGGCGCTTGGCGGTAGATCTATACCCAGGACTCCATTTAAAACACGCGAGGGAATTAAAGAAAGAAGACCATAGATCCAATCAACAAAGAAGCGTGGCTCATAAACTTCTTTAAAAGCTGAGTCTAGGGAATGAACTGGGTAAACAAAATTACTCATAAAGGAATATAAACCACCCCCACTACTGGTGTCATTTTGAATAGCTTGTGTAAAGGTATCTATCACAGCATCTAAACCTCTTGGTATAGCAGTTAAACTAAAGAAAAGTACTTTACCGTAAAGAATGAATAAGAATACACCAACTATCGCCGGGATGGTAATACCCAAGGATAATTTTCCACTATAAACCACAGAAACTAAATAAAATCCTAGAAAGTAATTGATCAGGGGAATCCGCCCAGATGATAAAGTAGCTGCAACAAAAGCAACGACTACCGAAAAAGCAAATATCACCAATAAAATTATTCTGAGTGTTTTATATTTTCTAATAAATAAAATAGATGCTAATAAATAAGATGCGAAAAAAGATGTGAAAATAAACTGCTTAAAAAAGACAAGTGGGCCACTTTCTACTACCCCAGCCCGAATTAAGTTTGTTTGAGTTAAAGCCACCAATACACCACCATACTGCGAGCCATAGATCTGGATTGATAAACAAGCAAATAATAGTAAGCCAATGGCATAGAGGATAATTTTCCAATCTTTATTCTGCTGAATAGAGAAATATTTCGCATATTTAGTGGCTGATTTAGCATAAAAACCGACAATTACGCATAAATATCCCATAAATATAGCTACCGTAGTTTGGAGATCGCTAGTGTAGATTGTTCGAGAGTCATACATTAACTCTATAGTTTTATGGTTAAAATTAGCTTCTAATAAAAATGCAGGGAAGGGATATGATAAACAAAAAATAACATTAAACCAACTTAAGAAATCAAATAAAGTTTCTTTTTTTCGGAAAATTTCCAGAAATAATATAAAACCGATCAGAGCTATGTACGTCATGGCCAACATATTCTGTTCTATTGGCATTAATTAATCCTCCTGCGCTTGGTTATTTTCAATCATTTACATTCCCTCTGAGGTTTGATTATTTCAATATGGCCAGGTAATTATCAACTGCTTTTTCAAAGGAAAAATCCATTGATTTCTCGATTAATATTTCCCGATTTACCAGAGGATTTGCCAGCACTTGTAACATAACTTTAGACAATGCCACTGGATCTCCAATTGGTATTAAAGACCCATATTTGCCAGACTCTAAAATTTCTTTTGGCCCACTAGGGCAATCTGTGGAAATCACGGGACAACTGCAAGCCATTGCTTCAATCAGTACAGTTGGTAATCCTTCCCAACGAGAGGAAAGAATAAAGGCGGTAGCTTGACTCATATAAGTATATGGATTGGGTACAAAACCGGGCATGGAAACATCGTCAGCAATGCCGAGATTATCGATCGCTTCCTCTAATTCTTGGCGTAATTCTCCTTCCCCTAAAATTAGCAAACGAGCCATAGCTTGCTTTCTTAATAATCCAAAAGCTTGGATAAGAGTAGAGAAATCTTTCTGCGCTGATAATCTTCCTACAGCCAAAAATACAGGGGGAGAATTTTTTTGAAACCAAGGATGATCGAGAGGCGCATTAGCTTTGGCGAGCAATTCGCTATCAACAACGGGATTATAGATAGTTGTTACCTTTCCAGCGGGGAGACGCAGTTGCTGTTCTAGATCCAATGATACACCTTTAGATACTCCGACGATCGCATCTGCACTAGGATAAAGCCATTGCATGAACGGTTTCACAAATCTACCGCGTATAAATTTGGATTGAGCAGCTGATAAAGTATTGTGTTCTACCACCACCAATCGAGTTTTGGTGCCAGCTAAATTTCTAGCCAACAATGCCACTACATTGGCATGATCCATGTGGGATAATAATGCTATGGGTCTATTTTCTCGTAAGTAACGGGATAAAGGCAAGATAGCTTTTAAAACTCGTCCTGCTCCTAAGTTAATCATCCGCACTGACTTTGGTACTAGCTCCAAATATGGCCCTTCTGCATCAGCTAGGACGAGATCTAAAGGAACATCTTTTTCTGCCATCCCTTTGAGTAAATTAATGGCTACTCGTTCAGCGCCACCACCATACAAATTAGGTAGAAAAAAAGCAATCCGTTTATTTTTTGATGCTGCGATCATTTTACCTTTTCCTCTAGAACTTCATCTATCAATAATTCCCATTTTTTTACTACCTTATCTAAGCTAAAGCGATCCACCGCTTCGGAAGCACGAGCGGCTAAACGCCCTCTCTTTTCTGCATCAGACATCAAACTATCCATTGCTAAAGTGAATGCCGATACATCTCCATTTGGAACTAAAATTCCATCTATGCCGTCACGAATAATCTCTTGCGGCCCACTAGGACAATTCATGGAAACAACTGGTAATCCACAAGAGAGTGCTTCAAACAAAACTGCTGGTAATCCTTCCCAACGAGAGGATAAAACAAAGAGTTTGGCACTTTTTAACATGGCAATCGGATTGGTGGTTAATCCAGGAAAAAGAACTTGACGAGTTAAGCCTAACTTTTCTCGCAATTCTTCCAGTTCTCGCCGCAGTTCTCCTTCTCCAAAGATCAGTAATTGCCAATCTGGATATTTATCGGCAATTTTATGGAATGCAGGTAATAAAAGGTCGAAACCTTTTTGATAAGTTAATCTACCCATTGCGATCGCCCATTTTTTCTCTGGATCGGCTCCTGGGGGTAAATCAATATTTATTGGCTCATCTTTAATAGGTTGAACTGGATTATAGATAACCGCTCTTTTCTTTTGCGGCAACCAGTCAAAATAGCTATCAACTCCTTCACTCACACTCACAACTTTAGCCGCCATTGGATAGGTTAAACGCCGCAATTTACTCCATAAATTTGTAGTTTCTGTGATCGGATTATTCTGTTCGCTTACAAAAATTGGATAGTTGGTATTAATGAGTGCTAACAGCGTCAATATATTGGTTGAATCCAAGAAAGAAATAACGACCTTTGGCTGAAGTGATTTAATTGTTTTTCTCAATACCCAAAGGCGATAGAGGTTATTCCACAGAGCATGAATTGGGGTGGGAGAGTTTGCAGCAATACTTAAAGCTAATCTATGTACTCCCTTAGATAGTTGATAAAAATCCCGTTCGATTCCAGCAATTGTAATGATAGAAACCTGATGTCCTTTTGCCATTAATCCCTCAGCTACTAAAACTGCGGCTCTTTCAGCCCCGCCACAGGAAAGGGATGGAGTTACTAAAGTTATCTGCATCTTTTTAGGTTCACTTTTATTGATCATTGTTGATTTTTTTGACTCCTAATCAATCTTTATGGCTGATTAATTTCTTGGCTTAATTTTCTCTGCTTTCTCAGTTGAATTTCTGCATTTATCAGCATATATGAGAAACAGAACATATAGACAACACTGGTAGACAAAGCAATGCCTTTTATCCCCATCCACTGCATGAATAGGTAATTACAAGCTATATTTACAATCAAATTTAGCCCCGAAACTTGCATCAATAAGTGATTCATTTTCATGGCAGAAACTAATCTTACCACTAAAATATTTGCAATATAAAATGGTATTTGCAAAGCAAAACAAATTTGAATTTCCGATACTATATGAGTATCACTAGCGTTAA
Source organism: Argonema galeatum A003/A1 (assembly GCF_023333595.1). Taxonomy (GTDB): domain Bacteria; phylum Cyanobacteriota; class Cyanobacteriia; order Cyanobacteriales; family Aerosakkonemataceae; genus Argonema; species Argonema galeatum. Next base: position 14,578 of record NZ_JAIQZM010000028.1, on the reverse strand, counting down.
AAGAACCTCTTTGGAAAAGGAGATGGATGATAGGTTCCGACAAAGCCATAAATAACAACGTCATAGGCACAGTTACAAAAAAGATGAGGCGTAGATAATGACCAAGGGTATGGTCTACACTTTTCCAATCTTTATGGACGATCATTTTAGAAAAATAGGGAATCACCGCTGTACTTAATGCAGTAGAAGCTAGGGTAATTGGTAAAAGAACAAGGCGCTTTCCATAAAGCAATGCGGCGAGGCTTCCAGGTGCTAGCATTGCCGCCATTGATTGATCGACTAAACTACAACTGGACATTAAAAAAGCTCCGGCAATCATCGGAGTATACTGACCTGTTACTTCACGCAGGTTTTCATCAAATCCATACCATTTAGGTATTAATGAGATATTTTGTCGGTGTAGCGCTATTCCTATTACAATCATTTCTAGTAATTGCCCCGCGACTAACCCAGCTGCTAAAGAAAAAATATCCCAAGAATGAAACAGCAACAAGAAAAGGATCGTCATAGCTGGCGTAAGAGTTTCCGCCACAGCCGCTAAAGCAAAACGTTCTCCCGCATTTAAAACTGCAGCCCAGACAGTCAGAATACCACTAAACATGATACTAGGTGCGAGCATCCATAGCAGCTTGTAAGTTAGGTCTAATTTTTCGTGATCGAATCCTGACGCTATCTTTGGCAAATACAAAGGGGCAGTTGTCAGCATAACTAGGCTAGTAATTGCTAGCAACCCACAACTCCAAATGATCGCCCCAGAAAAGAGTTTTTGTGCTGCCTCTTTCCCTTCCTTTTCTCGCACTTGAATGTAGGTAGGAATCAGCGCAGCATTAAAAGATCCTGCTATCACATTACTGATGAAAGAGGGCAGTACAAATGCCATTAAAAAGGCATCGAGACTATCCGAAATTCCAAAGTTCCAGGCAACTACTAATTCCTTCAAAATAGATACTAATTTAGCAAATCCTAATCCTATTCCCACTGTTAAAGTAGCAGCAAGAATTTGGCGATTGGTAGAACCCCTGGTTAGCTTATTCCAAAAGGTGAGTGATTTTTGATATAGCCCATTTTTCACTTTAAGCAACCTCCGAATTTTCTATACTATATTTGAAATTCTGGCTTATTTGATTTTGCTAAGATAGCAGCCATATCTTGTTTATCGTAATTTTACATTAACCTCGCTTTCGTTTTGATTGTACGAAATCTTAATTAATCCAGAAACTAGCGAACCCTAAAAAATTCTTCTCCTGCATAATTAGATCTTTCTGCACTGGGATCAATTATAACAGTTTGTAATAAATAATTATATCCTGTGGCTGTTTCCCAAACATCTTTGTTAGCAAATCTTATTGAATATTCTGGACGATTATATAATCTGGGGGCGGGATCGGGTAGATTTAATAATACTTCATATACTCCGGGTGACATAGTTTTAGGAATACCGCCTTCAATCTTGACAATTTTAGTAGTACCGGGCATCCATCTTCGGGGATCTTCTTTAACTGGTAAATAGTACTCCTTACGGTTTCCACGATTACGTAAAATAACTTCCAGTCCTCGATGGTTGTATGGGCTAGCCCATCCATCATTAATAATTTCTAATTCTATTGCCAAACTGTTGCCAACTTTTACATTATAAGGGATTAATGTTTTTGTTAGTCGAAACCGATATCCTAAGTTACGTTTTATTTCTGGTAAACAGCCTTGGGTTTCCCATTTTTTTACAATTTCTCTGGCATCGGGGTTGTCAATGTTTAATGCGCTCCAACGCATTCGTGATAGTTCATTTAAAGTGTTAGGACAATCATCATATTCACTAGGTTGGCAGGTTTCGCCCCCCTGAACTACATATCGATTTTCTTGATTTAAAAAGGTTTTTTGAGCTTCGACAATCAGAGGAATGGTACTTTTATAAGTACCTTTATCATCAATACTAGCCAAAAAACAATCGTTATGAAACCCTGTTCGAGAGCGATAGCTACCATTAAATGCTTCTCGCGATTCAATGTTATTTATATTATTAAAAATATCTATTTTATGGCGGGAATACCTGATAGCTACCATACGTTCCTTTGGGAACACAGATAAAAGTTTAAACAGAATTGCTTTGCGATCTTCATTATTATTGTCCAAACCATTTGATGATTTATTCCACTCTCCCCAGTAGCCAATAAAACCTGCTTCCATATAAGCGATAACATCGTAGTTTGCTGTCAATATCGGTTTTAACTGTTCGATATGGGAAAGTATTCTCTCTCGCGAAGCGTCTGGCCCACCTCCCAGCCAATTATATGAAAACCTGATAATAATTTTTAGGCCAGATTTTCTGGCTATTTCGCAATCATTTGATATTTTCTGAAGAAAGGATTCAGCAATAGGTTTATTCCGAAATTCTTCAATCGTATAAATCCGCCGAACTAAGCTCATACGATCGCTTCTGACTCGATCTACATCGGCAAGCTGTAAGGGAGCATTTTCATATTTACCAAGCGGGTTAAACGGCACAAAAAAGCCTCTTTCAGGATTGGGAAAATCTTCCGAACTGCTTTCGTAGGATGTAGTTTTCCGAGCCGAATCCGTAGCAACAGTGGGTTGGCATGATGCAAGCAACATCAGCATTATAGAAACCACCGTAAACTTAGGTATTTTACCATATTTATTGCTAGTCACTACTTGGGCTGTATGCCTGAAACACACTGTTACTGCTTTCATCACTTCGATTTCGCTCCAATCTGCGTCATAGGCGGAGCAACTTCTATTGTCTGGGTCGGGCTATCCTGCTTTGAACTATCGCTTTCTTTATAATTCATCTTTGTTGAGAGGGAGGGCTCGATTAAAGATGAAACTAAAGATGAAACAACTTTATCCCAGTTATCGAGTTTCAACTGTACTCCTAAAGTTTTTAGTTGGGTATAGGCACGGGTAGCCTGGGTGGGATTTTGCACCATCGCATCTTCGGGAATTACCAGTCTCAAATAAGAAGGGTTGATTTGAGTTTCCTGGAGGATTTGGCGTAACTGCTCGCCTAAGTCTGCTTGGAAAAACTGTTCGCTAGAAAGATTCACATCTATTTTTAACCCCTTCTCAGCAGGAGATTCCTGCTGCCAAATCTGCATCTGACGGCAAGCCTCATGGAGTAATCGCCATTGAATAGAAACGGTCGAATTTGCATCTTCCAGCACTGGCTCGTCAACTGGTCGATTGGGTTTGTATTCAGGTAATAACTGCTTAAGCAAAAAGACAATGGAATAGCAATCGTTTTTATCTGCTGCTGCACAGAGAGCATCGACCTTAAAATCAACAATCTCTGGAACAATGCGACTGGCATTGGCGAGAGTCATGATTTTCTCATGTTGGGTGGGGTCATACTTCTCTCCGGCAATAAACAGTTCTTCGTACAATTTTTCTCCCGGACGCAACCCCGTAAACTCGATCTCAATGTCTTTACCAACTTCATATCCAGAGAGGCGAATTAAATCTTTTGCCAAGTCAACAATTTTGACTGGCTGCCCCATATCGAACATGAATACTTCACCACCCTTTCCGAGGACTGCTGCCTGCAAAACGAGTTGAACTGCCTCCGGAATGGTCATGAAATAGCGAGTGATTTCTGGATCGGTAATCGTAATTGGACCACCTTCCGCAATTTGCCGCTTGAAAGTTGGAACAACGCTGCCTCGACTGCCCAACACATTGCCAAAACGAGTCACCACAAAGCGCCGACCGCTCTTTTGGGCTGCTCGCAGTACCATCATTTCGGCGATTCGCTTGCTAGCCCCCATAATATTGGTAGGATTGACAGCTTTGTCTGTGGAGATCATCACAAAGTGCTGGACATCGTATTGTAATGCCATATCCACCAGATTTTTTGTACCCCGGACGTTATTGGTGATTGCTTCTGGCGGGTTTAATTCCATCATGGGGACGTGCTTGTGAGCCGCCGCGTGAAAAACAATATCGGGTCTGTATGTTTCAAAAACATATTTCAGCCGGGACGAAAATCGAATATCGGCTATTAAGGCAGTCAGACGGGGAATTTCTCCTTGTATTTCTCCTTCCTTTTTGAGTAATTCCAAAACCCCTTGTAGTTCTTGTTGGATATTAAATACGGAATTTTCTCCGTGTCCGATCAGTACCATTTCAGCAGGGCCACACTTTAAAATTTGCCGACAAAGTTCGCTGCCGATCGATCCGCCCGCTCCTGTAATCAGAACTTTTTTACCGCTGATAAATATAGAGATTTTTTCGACTTCGGTTTTGATAGGTTCGCGACGGAGCAAATCCTCAATCTGAACATCTCTAACGCTGTTCATCTTTAGACTGCCATTCAGGATCTCATTGATGGCGGGTAAGGTGCTGGTTGCAACTCCAACTGATCGACAAATATCTACGATTTCTCGAATTTCTCTCCCCATAACGGTAGGCATGGCAATAATAACTTTGCAGATGTGCAGGGAGCGAACTATTTCCGGGATTTGATAGCGATTGCCAACAATTGGCAGTCTGCAAATATTTAAGTTTAGTTTTTTCGGATCGTCGTCAATAAAAGCGACGGGATAAAGACCTAGCGAGGGACTCTGCTGCATTTTCTGCGCCAGGGATATGCCTGCACTGCCTGCACCGACGATCAGTACGCGATCGCGTCGATAAAATTTCTTATTTCGTTGCCTCACTCTGGCGATCGCAGGAATGCTGAAACGGCTGCTGCCAAGTAGGATAAAACTAAGTATACCGTCCAACAGTGGCAGCGATCGCGGTAAGCTATCGATGGAAAAAATTCTCAGAGAAAAAAGGGCGCTGAAACACACAATTTGCAATACTGTCGCCCCCACTGTCAGCAGCGCCATATCCTCAAGTTCATCAATAGTTGCATAGCGCCAGTAATGCTTGTAAAAGCCTGACTTATAAAATACAGTCAGTTTTACCGCTAAAAACAGTATCGTTGCCACTATCAACCCATCTTTGTATGGCTCGATCCTAAAATCTTCATCTAAACGAATTGCCAAAGCTAATATTGGTGTGACTAAGAAAATAATGATATCGACTATCAAAAATTTGCGATTCTTTAAGGTGATTACCAAATTTAAAAAATGTTTATTCATCTATTTACGAGCCCCTTCGAGACAAATTCCAAAATTTCAAAGCGAATCCAGTAATCAGTTACCGTTAGTTCCTAGCTTAATTGGCCGCCTCACCGGCAATCCTATACTTATTTGGTTAAGAGGGCGCTAGCCTTTCACGAGTTTTTCACTTTTTGCAGCTATATTACAGCTGTAGTTACTGAGTGGCCTGTCTTTTAGTTCATTGCTGCTAATTAGGGCAGATTACCCGATCGCTATTCCGCTTCGTGGTGAAACTATTGGCAGACAAGGCTCAGACTGGTGAGGCTTATAGCACTCAACGCCGATGACAGCTTAGTAGCCGTATCTTTTGCGCGATCGCCTTTTTTTCACCCCTTTCCAACTCCCTTTACATAACCTATAATATGTCATCCTCCTATTAGCTGACTACATATTTATTAAATCTTTACTAAATAAATATATTTATAATATAATTAAATGATTGTGAAGAATTTAGAAGTCAGTAGCCTAACGCTGAAAGTCATTATTCCGTGGGTTTTCAGCGTTAGGCTACGATCATTTATCTTGATAGCTCAGCCGTAATAATTTTTTTATCGACAAAAAAATTAATTAAAAAATATAGACTTGTATGAGTTGACAAGAGTATAATTTAATGATAAAAGTTTGGAGCTTCTGCGCCCAGCAGCCCTTTCAGGAATTATTTATGGAGTCCACAGAATCTTCTATAGGTTTTCTGCAATACTTGCTAATTCTAAAGCGACGTTGGTTGCCAGTCTCAGCTGTTTTTGGATTTGTTGTCGTGCTGGCAGCCCTGAATACGTTACAACAAAAGCCCGTCTATGAAGCAGAAGCAAAACTTTTATTTAAAAAGACAAGTCCTACTTCTTCTATAACAGGATTAGGAAAAGAGATAGGAGAGTTTGTTCCCGTGGGAGATCAAAGTAATCCCCTGAATACGGAGTTAGAGGTAATTCGTTCGGTTCCTATTGTCCAAAAGACTATAAGCAAACTAAAGCTAACAGATCAAAAAGGTGGAACTCTAAAAGTAAAAGACTTTCTGAAAAATTTCAGCGTGTCTAATATCCGGACTACGGATCTTTTGACAGTTTCATACAAAGACAAAGATTCGACGAAGCCAGCAACGATTGTTAATACACTGATAGAGATTTATATAGAGAACAATCAAATTATCAACCGGGCTGAAACAGTATATGCCCGCGAGTTTATTGAGAAACAGTTGCCCAATGCCGAAGCCTCTTTGCGTCAAGCAGAAGTGACTGTGCGCCGATTCAAAGAACAAAACAAAGTTGTGTCTCTCCCAGAAGAAGCCAAATCGGCTGTAGAGGTTATTGGGGAATTAGAAAAAAATATTGCTGAAGCTAAATCTCAATTAGCCGATGCAAATTCCCAGTCCCAAACATTCCAAAACGAATTGCGGATGAATGCACAGGAAGGATTAGCTGCTACCTCTCTCAGCCAGTCTCCCGCAGTACAAGACGCTCTTAAAGAATACCAGCAGATAGAACGCCAGCTAGCAGTCGAGCGAAGCCGCTTCCAGGAAACACACCCAGTAATACTTGACCTAAAAACTAAGCAAGCCTCTTTGAAAGCTCTACTACAAGAACAAATACAACAATCTCTTGGTACTCAGAAACAATCCGCAAATGGAAATTTGCAGATTGGAGAAGTTAAACCAAGACTGATCGAAGAGTTTGTCAAAATAGAGGCCAAACGCCGGGGTTTGGCCAGTCAGGTTTATGCTTTATCCAACGAACAAGCCATCTACAAAGAGCGGGTAAATGTTTTACCCAGGCTGGAGCAACAACAGCGCGAGCTGGAAAGTAAACTACAAGCAGCTCAATCTACCTACTCACTTCTGCTGCAAAAGCTTCAGGAAATCCGGATAGCCGAAAATCAGAATATGGGTAACGCTCGCATTATCCAAACCGCCGTTGTTCCTGAAGAGCCTGTTGCTTCTCGTAAGGCTTTATCCATAGTGACAGGAGTTTTGTTAGGTAGTATGTTTTCTATAGCTACTGCCCTTCTTTTAGAAGCAAATGATAAATCTATCAGAACCGTGGAAGAGGCAAGGGAACTGTTTGGATTTACCTTGCTGGGGGTGATTCCTTACCATAAAAAGGCTAAAAAAATGATCGGAGGCAAACGCGACAGAGAGCAACCTGTACTAGATATTGTTGTGAGAGATGAGCCTGAGAGCCCCACCAGTACAGCTTACCGGATGCTTCATGCCAACCTGAAGTTTCTCAAGGCGAATAAAGATATCAAAATTATTGTGGTGACCAGTTCGGTACCCAAAGAAGGTAAATCTACACTGTGTGCCAATCTCGCTGTGGCTATGGCTCAGCTAGGGCGTCAAGTCTTGCTGGTGGATGCGGATATGCCCCATCCTCTTCAACATCAAATTTGGCAACTTCCCAATCAGGTAGGTCTAAGCAATGTTCTTGTGGGGCAAGCTGAAGCGAAGACAGCAATTAAAGAAGTAATGGTTAACCTGGAGGTTCTTACTTCTGGGGTTATTCCTGCCAACTCGATGGCTCTACTCGACTCCCCAAGCATACCTTCATTGATTGAAAAATTTTCAGCCCATTACGATTTGGTCATCATAGACGCTCCTGCTTTGAATGCTTCTGCTGATGCTCTGATGTTGGGTAAAATGGCTGATGGCATCCTGTTGGCGGTGAGGCTGGGAGTAGTCGATTTGGCTAATGCTACTTTTGCTAAAGAGGTTTTGGAGAAAACAGGTCAAAATGTGATCGGTCAGGCGATCGGTTTCCCAAAGGTCTGAGTTATAAGAAATCCGCTTTGATAGCCCCCCTTTCCCTATCTTGTTGTAGAGACGTTTCATGAAACGTCTCTACAGGGTTGGGGCAGAAAATAAAAAGGGGGTAATGAAGTCGGATTTGGTATCAGTAGAGTGTACGGATTGAACGACGTTCAGGGGATCTGGGGCGAAAGGATAGTTTTTCTCGATCGCGATCGCAAAAAACTATACTTTACTTTCTCACAGAAGATGTGCTACTATAGTTTCCTGTGACCCCAGGAGAGGTGGCTGAGTGGTCGAAAGCGGCAGATTGCTAATCTGTTGTACGGCAGGTAACTCCGTACCGAGGGTTCGAATCCCTCCCTCTCCGTTCTAATCAAGATTTTGGATTTTGGATTGACTCCACGGATGAATCCGGCTGGCGATCGAACCAATAATTTATTGGTCAAATTTTTACTTTTGCTTCACCTAGTCCATCGCCCCATGCTCCAGTCCTGACAGTAGCTTTCCCGATTTGGGATGCTGGCAGTGGGAAGATATAACGATTCTGTCGGAAAACAGAAGATAGTTGTACTATTTCATACAGTTATTCTGTTGTGGACTGTTGAGGATTGGCATAGAAAATGAGTAAACCGGCTATAGAGAAAACTTTCAAACCCAACAAGGCTCTTGCTCTTGCGGCTCTAGCTTTTGCTACAGCTGCTTGTCAAAACACCACCCCTAACAATACAGGTTCTGTTACCCCTACCCCCACAGCCAACAGCACAGGTGCTACCCAAACCACCTCACCTACTACCCCAGCCCCAGCAGCCAGCAGTGCTAAGGGACTAAAAATTGGCTCCCTGCTACCAGCTACAGGCGACTTATCTGCGATCGGACAGCCAATGATTGCGGCAGTGCCGTTGTTAGTCGAAACAGTCAACAAGTGCGGCGGCGTCAACGGTAAACCAGTCACCCTAGTTTCTGAAGACGACCAAACCGACCCCAAAGCCGGTGGTGCTGGGATGACCAAGCTAGCAGAAGTAGACAGAGTGGCGGGGGTAGTTGGTTCCTTTGCCAGCAGCGTTTCTAGTGCCGCCGTGGATATTGCCGCACGGAACAAAGTGATGTTAATTTCTCCAGGCAGCACCAGTCCAGTCTTTACCGGACGGGCGAAGAAGGGCGATTTTCAGGGCTATTGGGCACGCACTGCACCTCCCGATACCTATCAGGCACAGGCACTCGCCAAACTGGCCAGCGAAAAAGGCTTCAAGCGCGTTTCCACCGTTGTCATTAATAATGATTACGGGGTCGGCTTTGAAAAAGAATTTGTGCAAGCCTTCAAAAAACTGGGTGGAACTGTTGTCAACGAAAACAAACCTACTCGCTACGACCCCAAGGCAACCACATTTGACACCGAAGCTTCTGCCGCCTTTGCGGGTAAGCCGGACGGCGTAGCTGCCGTTCTCTACGCCGAAACGGGCAGTTTATTGCTTAAGTCTGCCGCCGAACAAGGTTTGAGTCAGGGAGTCACGGTGATGCTGACCGATGGCGTTTATTCCCCAGATTTTCCGGGTCAAGTGGGCAAAACCAGTGATGGCAAGTTTATTCTCTCTGGTGCCATTGGCACTGTTCCGGGTGCCAACGGTAAAGCACTTGCAGATTTGACCCAGCTTTGGAAAGAGAAACAAGGTAAAGAAGTAAGTGCCTATGTTCCCCACTCCTGGGATGCTGCTGCACTTTTGGCGCTTGCGGCAGAAGCTGCTAAATCCAATACAGGCGAAGGCATTAAGAGCAAGATCCGGGATGTAGCCAATGCACCAGGGGAAGAAGTCAGCGATGTCTGTAAGGCTTTGGAGTTAGTGCGACAAGGCAAGGACATTAATTACCAGGGAGCCAGCGGCAACGTGGATATTGATGAAAGCGGCGACGTGGTGGGCAGCTACGATGTTTGGGCGGTCAAAGACGATGGCAAACTGGCGGTTACCGGCAAAGTCAGTCCTAAGTATTGACACTCCCACCCCTAAAGGGGATGGGATTCTTAAGAGATTGCGCTCTTAATATCCCAGAGAGATAATTGAACATTATTCTCTGGGTTCTTGCCCACACGCTGTTTGCCCTTTTGGGGCAGCGTATTATCTGACAAGCGTTCGTACAATTCAACCTCAAAGAGACTTAATTGTACTGGTTCCGACGAGTCCCGCCGTACCATTTTTGATTTAATTCGTTTAATAATATTCAGCCCGTAAGCCTTTATTGTTTTGGACTTTACATTCCTCGCAGCTTGTAGATTCGCATCATCAATATGTCCGCAATTAGTACAAATAAATTTTTCACCATTGCGACTATTTTTATCGACATGACCACACTTACTGCAAGTCTGGCTGGTGTATTGTGGATTAACCCGATACAACCTCTTTCCTGACTTCGCCGCCAGATACTCAAGTTTTTGAGTTAATCCATACCAGCCTGCATCGGCTATTGAACGATTTAAACCACGCTTGGCTGATTGATTATTTGGCAAAAATCTACCAGGATCAGACTTAACAGGCTTACACCGTTTCATCATGCCAGAGATATTTAAATCTTCAACAGCAACCGCGTCAGCTTTCTTAACTATTTTATTGGCTACATTCCAGTTATAAGACTCACGCTTCTGTTGGCTCTTATTGTGTAGTTTGTTAACTTTAGCCTGGGCTTTACTGCGGTTCTTGCTCCCTTTTTGTTTGCGACTGACTCGCCGTTGTCTAACTCGCATCAAACGGCGGGTATGTTTATTAGTAGCAAATCGCGGGTTATCAATAACACTCCCATCGGAGAGATAAACCAACTTACCCAATCCCATATCACAGCCAGTAATGGTTTTAATTTCACTGTCTGGAATTGCGGGGAAGTCGGGCGTTGATTTAGACTCAATTCTTACCGATACATACCAACCATCAGCTTTTTGTCTAACTGTTACCGTCTTAATTTCAAAGCCATCGGGAATAGAACGCGAATTGTAGAATCGCATCCAGCCGATTTTAGGTAGATAAATTTTATTACCCTTAATTTTAATTCTCCCTGGCTTGTAAGAGAAAGATTTGAAATCATGACGGCGCTTAAACTTAGGAAATCCTGCACATGAAAAAAACTTGTTAAAGGCTTCGTTAACCCTAGCTGGAATTTGCTGTAAAACTCCAATATCAATACTTTGATACCAAGGTCTAGCTATTTTCAGTTCTTGCAAGTTAGCATCTTGCATTAAAGCTGCTGTACGTTTAGGCGATTTATCTTTCTCCCCTTCTTTTTTGGCTTTACCGCAGCCATCCTTCCAAGGGTTTGTAAGTTGTGTACCTCTAACGAGACTGCAAGTTAGGGGGGTAATTGTGGCTCTAGTTCTTAAATCACAATAGTGTCCACAAATGTACTGTTGATGCCAGCCATCAATTCTATCCCGCAAGCACCAATTGTAATTGGCTCTTAGCAGATCTAGCCATTGAGTTAGCTTACCAGACTGCTGCTTATTGGGGTTGAGTTTGTATTTGTAGCTGAGTATCACTTGCATCACCTCCTACAAACTACTATAGTGTACTATTGTAGATATTAACGATAAAACAACAATTATATGCAAGACAAATACAGGCGCAGACTTACATCAGTAACGCTTATTAGATACCATTTTGTATGGATTCCAGCTAGACGCAAAAAGGTACTGGTTGGAGGTATTGCAGAACGGCTAAAACAATTATTAACAGACAAGTGTATTGAGTTAGACTGTTCTATTGTGGCAATGGAAATTATGCCAGATCATGTGCATTTACTGATTGATGCACCCCCTAACTTAGCTCCAGACCAGATTATGTTTAGACTTAAGGGGTTTACGGCGTTTCAATTGAGGAAAGAATACCCACAGCTTAAGAAAATTCCTTCTCTTTGGACTCGCAGTTACTTCTGCGGGACTGTTGGGAATGCTTCTGAGGAAACAGTGAGAAAATATATAGAGAACCAAAATACCTGACTGTGGCTAAAGCCACAGCGCCTATCCCAACCCCTCTTATGGGTGGGCTTGCGGCGCGGTTAAATTCTGTCATTAGTCATTAGCGATTTGTGGAATGTTTTCCACTGGTGCTAGAGCCCATCACTAATACGGAATCGCCAACGATGACCCCTCTTATCTTGACCTGCTGTAGAGACGTTTCACGAAACGTCTCTACAATGTTCTGGCTCAAAATTAGGACTTCCAAATAAAAATAGGACTAAAGCCCCTGTCACACTCAAATCGACTTGTATGGTGCGTCAGACTTTCGTTCTACAACGATTATCGAGAGTGGAAGGTTCGGACGCACCCTACCGTATGTGCCCGGGGCTTTAGTCCTGTAAAAAAAATATCCAACAACTTCTTGTGGTATAAGCCCAGAAACCGGGTTTCTGTGTACCTCACTCACCTAAAAAAGGGTATAAGTGGCAGGCATCTCGTTTGCTCCACAAGAAGGGATAGTTTATTTTTTGGAAGTCCCTTGGGTTGACTGCAAGTCGAGAGACAGAGCCTACCTGAATCGGAATCCGGTACCAAAGTTGTAACCGATACCGAGCATGATTCCCAAATCGGTCGTATCGATGAACCCAGCAGTTACGGCAGCTGTTGCCGTAAATTGTTCGCTTATAGGCACATCCACCCCTCCAGTCAGGGCAAAGCCAACATTGCTGCCAGCGTCAGTGGAAATGATCACGCCAGCGCCAACGTAAGGAGCAAAATTGATCCTTTCAAAGGGTTCCGCCTGGATGGGGAAATCGTAGGTCACCGGAATAATGAAGTCGGTATCATCTCCTATCACCACGGAGGGGCGCACCGAAAACACTCTGGTTAGTCCGATTTTGCTGAAGATAGCAAAGCCGGTATCGCCCAAAGCAGTGTCGCCCGTCAGACCTAAATTGCCGCCGACTCCGATATAGCTCGATCCAGAACGAGTGGAGCGACCGGGTGCTAGTTCCATTTGAGCCACTTGCCGCCCTTTTCTTGCAGGGGCATTTGCAGGAGGATTTGCTGGAATTCGGGAAGAAGCAGACCGACCCAAAAGAGCCGAAGCCGAAGTCTCAGCCGTACCAGGAATTGGCTGCTTTTTGGCCGTACCATCAGATGTTATTGCCGATTCTACGAGCAAATCGGACATCTCATAGCTATCCAGTTCGCCAGGAGCTACTGCAAATATACTTGAAGGTTTTTGTGACAGTTGGGTCTGGCGCCCTTGAGCGCTTGAGAAGACAGAGGCGGCAGGGACAGGGATTGGTGACTGGGCAGAAGAGAGCGGACTTGTATCAATGCTGGTGCTAGTGGTTTGGGCAACAGCAGAGAAGCCGCTGCTTACACCTGCTAGAGCAGCAAGACTGAGTAGCAAAACTGTACGCTGGAAACAAATTGTATTCACGTTCACTCCTCGACAAAGATCAGGGCAAGAATTAACGCCAGCGAAATTTTATATCATAATTTAACTCTAGTATGGCTAATTTAGGCGAAATAGAGAAGTTTTCCTCCTTAATATAGGATAAAACTTACGGAGCAGCCTCTACAAATTGGTTGATTTTGGGGCATTGGGGTCAGTGGTCAGCGGTCAATTGTAAATTTCTCCCACTCTCCCCCTCTCCCGCTTCCCCTCAGATATCGTTAGCGTCGGCGTCCCCCACTGCGGCAGCGACTTGCTGCGAGACAAAAGGCAAAATCGCTTTATTTTTACTGTGCGCCCTTCCTTCTGTAAATACCGCTAACAGATAGGGTTGCTTGCCCAGTATCTCGATATAAGCAGCGTCGTGGCGGACTTGGCTAGTCCACCCTGCTTTCGACCACAGTTGGGTATCCTGGGGTAAGCCACCGCCCAGAAAACCCGTTACCTGATTTTCGTCGTCTGTCGCTAAATCGGCTGGGTTAAGGCTGCGTTTCATCAGAGTCATCATGGCTTGCGACCCTTTTGAAGATACTGCTACCCCGCCAATAATGCTGTGTAGGAGACGCGCTGTGGCGTTAGTCGTCAGCATATTGCGATTTTCCATTAATTCTCCCAGGAAGACCCTCTCTCGTCCGTAGGGGCCATCGCACCAGGTTTTTTGGTTAACGTTGATTGGCTCTAACTCCGGCCAACCCAAGGAGTGAAAGTAGCGGTTGACGATGTTACGCTGTAACTGCCAGGTTTGAAAAGGGCCGTGGGACAATTCTGGGCCGCTGGTCGTGCCGGTCAAGACATCTACAACCAGACTGGTGGCGTCGTTGCTCGAATCGATAATCATGTCGCGAATGGCTCTTTCCAATTCGGCTGATGTCTGGATCATGCCTTTTTCTAACCACTCGAATACTGCTACGAGGTAGAACAGTTTTACGATGCTTGCGGGGTAAATGCGATCGCGCCCACGATAGCTAAAACCTCGGACTTCGTGATTCCAAAAGGCTTGCGGACTGAGGGCTCCGCCCGTGTTTACAGGTACGGGCGGATCGTAGACAATCCAGGTGAGGGCTATCTGGTTGCGGGCTAAATCTGGAAATTCCCCCCAAGTTGCCTCTAAGATTTGATTGCCTAGCTTTTCAAGTTGTTGGTCTTTGCGGAAAAAAGTCATTTTATTTTCGATTTTCGATTTTTGATTTTACCAATCCGAACGGGCTTTTCCTTATTTACTATGCTATTTGAGTTCTTGAGCAGAGGAGCAGAGGAGCAGAGGAGCAGAGGAGCAGAGGAGCAGAGGAGCAGAGGAGCAGAGGAGCAGAGGAGCA
>NZ_JAIQZM010000027.1 GCF_023333595.1 Argonema galeatum A003/A1 | reverse complement strand
CCCGATCGATCCCAACCCTTACGTAGCACCACAGATCTATTAGGTATACTGCTAATAACTTTGCCATTAATAGTGCTGCGGTCGCGCACATTGATCTGGCCATCATCGGGAGTCATCACCATCATAAACCGGGCTGTGCAACGTTGAGAAACTAGATATTCATTCGGGTTATACTGGGTTAGTTTATGGTTAATTTGTGTAGCCGTGGTAGACTTTACACTGATTAAAGATAGGGACAATAAGGTGAATAATGTTAAAGGTTTTCTCCACTTTCCCAATGTCGCCATAATAAACTCTCCTACTTCCATAAAAGCTTAGCTAACTGATTGATATTATGACTGATTTAGATAATGTTGTCATCCAAGATTTACAATACTTTACTAATAAAAAATAGCCATATTTTTCGGAGAATTGTCACAGCCTACAGCTATGGCGATCGCAGTCGTGCCAAATAGCGGTAAAATGTAACAGTCGTACACTGTGGCGGACTGTGATCGAGCGTTATACATTGCCGGAAATGGGCAATCTGTGGACAGAAACCTATAAACTCAAAACCTGGCTGCAAGTTGAAATAGCAGTTTGCGAAGCGCAAGCTGAACTTGGCTATACTCCAGCTGAGGCTGTTGAGGAAATCAAGGCAAAGGCTAATTTTGACCCCAAGCGGGTGCTGGAAATTGAAGCGGAAGTCCGCCACGACATGATCGCCTTCTTGACAAATGTCAATGAATATGTAGGCGATGCGGGGCGCTACATTCACTTGGGTTTAACCAGTTCCGATGTGCTGGATACCGCTTTGGCGCTGCAAATGGTAGCCAGCATCGATGTATTGTTGGAACGGGTGGAAGATTTCATTCAAGCGATTCGCTACCAAGCGCAGCAGCATCGCAACACGGTGATGATCGGCAGAAGTCACGGAATTCACGCGGAACCGATTACTTTTGGGTTTAAACTAGCTGGTTGGTTGGCGGAAATGCACCGAAATCGCGATCGCTTAGTCAATCTTCGCCGCAGTGTGGCGGTGGGGAAAATATCGGGTGCGGTGGGAACTTATGCTAACGTGGAACCGCGAGTAGAAGCGATCGCCTGTCAAAAACTCGGACTGGAACCCGATACCGCATCAACTCAGGTGATATCGCGCGATCGCCATGCCGAATTTGTGCAAGTATTAGCACTATTAGCCGCATCGATCGAACGTTTCGCCGTCGAAATTCGCAACTTGCAACGCACAGATGTTCTCGAAGTAGAAGAATTCTTCGCCAAAGGACAAAAAGGCTCCTCAGCAATGCCGCACAAACGCAACCCCATTCGATCGGAAAGATTAACAGGAATGGCAAGAGTTGTGAGGGGTAATGCAGTTGCAGCTTTAGAAAATGTAGCACTTTGGCATGAGAGAGATATTTCTCACAGTTCCGTCGAACGGATGATTTTGCCAGACTGTTGCACCCTAACGCATTTTATGTTATCAGAAATCACCGATTTGGTGAAACATCTGTTAGTTTATCCCGAAAATATGGCGCGAAATATGAACGTTTATGGCGGCGTAGTGTTCAGCCAAAGGGTGATGCTAACCTTGGTAGAAAAAGGTTTGGGGCGAGAAGAAGCTTATGCGATCGTCCAATCTTTAGCTCATCAAGCTTGGAATAAACCGGAAGGAGATTTTCATGCTTTGATTGGAAAAGACGATCGGGTTACCAAACTGTTATCTTCAGAAGAAATAGAGCAGTGTTTCGATCCGCAACATCATCTCAAACATTTGGATGAGATTTACCAACGGTTGAGCATCTAACATTAAATCCGTAGGGTGCGTTAAAGTAGTGTAATGCACCCTACGAAAATTTTGCGTTAACAAGGTAATATAAGTCCAATGGCATAGTTTGTTAATTTTCTGGCCCTGTTTTTTTTGCTATCCTTAGACCAGTGCTACGGGACACTATATCATTCTCTCTCCTGTTCGGGTGCGGTGATAAAAAGTTGCTAGGGAACAGTTGTCCCCTTTGTCCCCCGCCACCCTTGCTTCCCAGCGATCGGTATCATTGTACAAGAGGAATGGTCTTAAATTTTATGGGACTATCTTTAAATTCGCTCAAAATATCGCAAAAGCTATGGCTGAGCGTGCTATCTTTTTCTATACCGATACTGATGCTGTTGTATTTCACAGTTTCTGGGATTAACGATGATATAAATTTCGCTCGGTTAGAAATCTTTGGAAATAGATTTTTAGCACCTTTAACCGAACTTTTAGCATTAGTTCCAAAACAGCAGCGGTTGGTGGTGATTACAGGGGGTGAAAATCCTCCCTTTATAGATAATTTAACAACAATAAAAACTCTGATTGAAAATAACCTTGAAACCCTTGAAAAAGAAACAGAAGCTGTAGGAACGCCACTTAAAATTACTCCTTCACAGCTAAAAGAAGCCGGTAGGGAAAAATTATTGCCTGCAACAATAACAGAACAGTGGCAGAGATTGCAAAGCAGTCAGACGATGCAACAGTATAGCGATCTGACACAAGCTATAAGTGGATTAATTAGCAGAGTTGGGGATACCTCAAATTTGATTTTAGATCCAGATCTGGATTCATATTATTTGATGGATGTTATTCTTTTGGCTATTCCACAGGCTCAACAACGAGTAGGAGAGATTTTATTGTACAGCCAAGGATTAACTTCGCAGAACCAACTTGCAAATCAAGAAAAAATCAAGTTAGAAGTTTATGCTTCATTGCTGCAAAACGCTGATTTAGCACGGATTGTACAAGGAATTTCTACTTCTATACAGGAAGATAAGAATTTCTATGGCGAGCTTCCCTCTCTGCAAAATATACCACCAGTTCTTAAGTATTATGAAGCTGCTGTCAAGAAGTTTAGCGAAAGTTTGATCCAGCTGGCCAGAATTGGTAGTATAGATATCCTCAACGAAAGTTTTTTTCAACAGGGAGAAGAAGTAGTTAGCAAAGGTTCCCAACTGTGGACGGTTACGAGAACGGAACTGGATAACCTGATTGAGCGACGTATTCAGGATTTTGAAAATAAGCGGTTAATTTATCTGGGATCGAGTTTAATTGCTCTGGGTATTTCGATTTTTTTAGTTTTCCAAATAGCGCGGGAAATTACTGTTCGTATTTCCCAGGCTGGAGCTATTACTAAAGATGTTGCTCAAGGCGATTTAACAATTAATGTCCGCATCGATTCTCAGGATGAAATAGGACAGTTATTGTCTGCTATTAAATACATGATTAAAAACTTGAATTCTTTGATTAAACAAACGCAAGAATCGGGAATTCAGGTTTCCGCCTCAGCTACAGAATTGTTGGCGACTGCGAAACAACAAGAGGTGGTAGTAACGAACCAGGCGGAATTGATTATTGAGGTGATGAAATCCACTCAGGAAATTTCGCAACTAATTGAAAACCTGGTACAGCAAATTCGTCAAGTTGCTTCCACGTCACAAGGAACGGCTAAATTTGCCAAAAATAGTCAGTCAGATATAATCCAGATGAAAGAAACTATGCAAGACATGGAAAAGGCTTCAAAAAATATTTCTAGGAAGCTGCAAACCATCGATGAAAGAACGAAAAATGTTGCAGTCGTACTGACTACCATTACCAAAGTAGCAGAGCAAACAAATTTATTATCTTTAAATGCTGCGATCGAAGCAGAAAAAGCTGGTGAAGCTGGACGAGGGTTCGCTGTTGTTGCTAGAGAAATTCGCCGATTAGCTGACCAAACTGCTGTTGCTTCTTTAGATATTGAACGGATAATTCATGATATGCAATTAGCGGTTTTAGAAGGTGTGATGGAAATGAATAACTTTATCCCACAATTCTATTATGGTGCTGACAAAATTAGTAAAATTAGCTCCCAGCTTGGTAAAATTATTCAGCAGGTACAAGCTTTATCACCCCAAGCGCAAACAATCAGTAGTTCGATGGTAAATCTGGGTCAAGGAATGGCGGAAATAAAAGATTCTTTGAGTCAGACATATCTAGCAATTGAAGACCTTAACAAAGCGGCAATTAGCTTGCGAGATAGGGTTTCCAAATTTAAAGTGAATGCTTGAAGTAAATCTAAAATTGATATTACCTAACTTGAATAGTAAAACCGTATTCGTATCCAGCAGCATTGGAATCAAATTGCAGGGTATAGTCTCCCGAAAGCGGTAGGCGTCCCGTCCACTGAGTTCGATCGACATCCGTATAAGGATCTCCAGCCAAAATTTTGCGATCGGGAGCAATAATAGTTGGGAATGGGCCTTTATTGCCATATTAGCTCTGGTACAAACCTCTGGCTGTAAAGTTTTTGGTGTAGCAACCTGTGAGTGAGGCGTTACACTAGCAACCGATGAGTCTGTGGGTTGTGGGGTTTCGGGTCGATCTGCTGCGATCGCACTTACCACTGGTTGTTGTGTTTGCGGTAAAGTGAGAGTTGGTTGTGTTGTGGCGTTCCCGCAGCGTCTTGCGTACCAACCCGCGACGCGATCGTTCCCAAAGTGACACCAAGCGTCGCCGCCAGAGTAGTCGCGCCTGCAACAATTAAAACCAGTGTTTTAGAGGAATTATTCATACCTATACAGCATAACTGCTCAGAAACCATTTTACTAAATACTTAGATTTGTTGGAAAATCCAGACATTTTTTGCGTAACCTCTATATCTTTAGCGAAATTTCCATTACTAAGCTGAGACAATGAATTATTCCAGGCGAAGTGTTCGGAATCGCAATAAATTACTAAAAACCGTGAACAGCGAAGTAAAAGCACGGCAGTCACAATCATTACACAATGCCGTGCGGATTATCTTGCTCAAAGAAACAGAACCCGAACAAGTGCAACGCCTTTGGGATGTGGAGGTAAAAATCGGCAGGAATCCCGTTTTCCAACTACCTTCCCAAACAAGTATAGCTCAAATCTTCGAGCAGACAGGTGGCAAGTTGATGATTTTGGGAACGCAGGGTTCTGGTAAAACTACAACCCTGCTGGAACTTGCCAACGAATTAATTACTTCTGCGGAAAATGACATCAGCAAACCAATCCCTGTTTTGTTCGATATTTCATCTTGGCAAGAAGACAAGCAAACTATTGCCGATTGGTTGATATCTGAACTACAGTCGAAATATAATATCGCCGTCAAAATTGGCAACCAGTGGATTAATGAGCAACAACTGCTACCACTACTGGATGGACTGGATGAACTGGAATTAACGCGACGACAACTATGCCTTCAAGGTATTAATCAACTACTTGAGGGAGAAAATAAACTGAAGCATATTGTTGTTTGCACTAGCCTAGAAGAGTACAAAAGCTGCCATACCAAGTTGCGTTTGCATGGAGCAATTTATTTGCGATCGCTCACAGAAACTCAGATTAAGGAATATTTGATGAGTTCGAGAAGCCGAGAATTATGGGAAAACATCAAAAACGAGCCGCCCTTATTAGAATTGGCAAAAACGCCGCTACTTTTAAATATGATGACCTTAGCGTATGAGGAAATTTTAATTCATGCTTGGAAACGCATCGCTGACAAAAAAGAACGTCGCGAGTATTTGTTAAATGCCTATATTCGTCGGATGCTGACGCTGCAAATTACCAGCCGATATTATCGTAAAAATAAGGAACCACGTCCAGAACAAAGTCGTCATTGGTTGGTGTGGTTGGCGAAAAGAATGAATGAGTCAAATCAGAAGTGGGTTATTATTGAAAAAATACAGCATAATTGGTTACAGACTCCCTCTCAGAAACGGTTATATCATATTGGTGTTGTGCTGACTTTGGGCGGGATTGCTGGAATCAAACATTTCATTCTATTTCGGATTCTTTGGCAAAATGGCTATATTCCCCGGAATTATGCCCGTTTTCTCAACTATGCTACAGAACGGCTGTTTTTGCAACGAGTGGATGGGCAATATCAGTTTGTTCATCAACTCTTGCAAAAACACTTAGCCGAAATGTGATGGGATTGGAGAATTTTATATTTTAGATTTAAAAAAGCAATCTGCCATCTAAAATTAGCAATTTCCAAGTCCTAATATCTAAGTGTTTTGGCCAAATTAGTACAAATTGAATTAAGGGATAAAATAAAATGGCTGACAATGACTTTTCTTTTGATGATATTCTGACCAGAATTAGCGAAGCCTACAAAGATGCTGAGACGAAAGTTGGTCAATGCAATGTTTTGGTGATAGGCAAAACAGGTGTAGGTAAAAGTACGCTAATTAATGCTGTTTTTCGCGATCGCCTAGCGGAAACAGGCGTTGGTAGACCAGTTACTCAAGGCATTCGCCAATATACCAAACAGGATTGTCCCATCACTGTATATGATACTCCCGGTCTTGAACTTAATGCCGAACAAATACATCGGGTTAAGCTAGAAGTTGCCGAACTAATTGAAGATAAAATTATCTTAGCTGCCCAAGAACATATTCATGTTGTTTGGTACTGCATCAACCATGAGGCAAATAGAATTGAGGAGATAGAAGAAGAATGGATTAAGGATATCGACATCAAAGAAGTGCCAGTTATTCTAATCTTAACTCAAGCGATATCGATAGACGAAGAAGATGGTAGCGATTTCCTAATTTCATTGGAAAAAAGGAATCTCCCAGTCAGCTATATCATCCCAGTCTTATCGGAACCGAAACGAGTTGGTAGATATACTGTGGAAACATACGGTTTAAAGCGTTTAGTAGAAGCAACTTTTGAACTACTCCCGGAAGTTGCCAAAAAAGCATTTGTGAAAGAACAGATTGCTAGCCTTAATCTCAAATCAGATGAAGCATTCAAATATGTCACTGGTTATGTAGCTTCTTCCGCTATTATCGGTGCTTCGCCAATTCCGTTTTCCGATGCTTTCCTGCTAGTGCCAATACAAACTACAATGCTGGCACACATCACGGCGATTTTTGGATTGCCTTTTGACAAAGCATTTATCGGTGCTATATTATCTGCGAGCATCGGTGCAGGGGGGATGGCGGCTGCTGGCAGATTTATTGTGACTAATTTAATCAAGCTGATACCGGGTGCAGGTACACTTGTAGGAGGTGCGATCGCAGCATCAACTGCCGCAACTCTAACACTAGCACTCGGTCTATCATACATTGAGTTGCTCAAAAGATATATGAAAGCTCAAATCAACGGAGAAACAATATCTCTGCCCAATTTAACGAGAATGTTCGCGGAATTGTACAAAGATTATAT
Organism: Argonema galeatum A003/A1; assembly: GCF_023333595.1. GTDB lineage: Bacteria > Cyanobacteriota > Cyanobacteriia > Cyanobacteriales > Aerosakkonemataceae > Argonema > Argonema galeatum. Next base: position 90,651 of record NZ_JAIQZM010000027.1, on the reverse strand, counting down.
ACAGACAGGACGGACAACACCAGAAGATGACGACTGGCATCCCCGCGAAATCGATATCGATTAGGTTGCGATCGCCAGTTTTGGGACATGGGAACAGGACTGCGATCGGTAGCTTAAAATTTGGGTAGAAGTCCTAGCAGATGCAGTTTTCAATCGCAAGCAGAACCCAATAGACATCTCCTTTCAAAGAATGTAGAGACGTTGCATGCAACGTCTCTACGAGGGTTACAGGTAACGCACCTTTAATTTCTGGAGAGGTCTAATGAACTGGAAAATTGAGCAAGCCCAACAGCAGTTATCCCAACTGATCGGGGATGCTATTGAAGAGCCTCAACTGATTTATAATCAAGATCGACTCGTCGCTGCGGTGGTAGAGCCAGAACTATTCCAAGAATTCCTAGAATGGAAACACCAACATCATAAACGATCCCTAGCCGATAGCTTTGCCGAATTGCATCAGATCTGTGTAGAGGAAGACTACACTCTGGAAGTTCCTCCTCGCCAAGATCGGTTCAATCCATCGATCGATTAGCGCCGTGAGCTTTTTGTGTGACACCAATATTATCAGCGAACTGATTCGCCCCCAACCCAATCCAGGGATTAGGTTCCCATAAGCGGTAAAATGATTCAATCAAACTATTGAATCGAGGCTGTGCCTCCTCAGTGTTGAGATAAAACTACTGAATGTAAAATTTCAAGATGCCCAAGACTTACACCGTCGAAATTCAGCACCAAGCTAATACCTACACCCTGCAAGTACCAGAAGATGAAAAGATTCTTCGCATCGCCGAAGCAGCCGGAATAAACTTGCCGAATTCCTGCAATGCGGGGGTTTGTACCACTTGTGCGGCTAAAATTATAGAAGGAAAAGTGGATCAAACTGATGGGATGGGCGTCAGTAGAGAACTTCAGGAAAAAGGCTATGTTTTGCTCTGCATAGCTTGTCCGCGCTCCGACTTGAAGATTGAAACTGAGAAAGAAGACGAACTATATTACCTGCAATTTGGACAATACCAGAAGTAATCAACCAATGACAACACACTTTATCACAGCAGAAATTGACCTCCAAGAGTCCCCAGCTAAGCTGCATCAGGAAATTGAAGCCGAGTTGCAAAAACGTGGCGAACCCCTGCGTTGGGCTATTACTGGTGTCGATGTTGACCAACAAAAAGCCCACGTTGAAGCAGTGGTAACGGTAGCTTCCGAACAACCCAAAATCTAAAATCCAACATTGGTTGAGCGTCTTTACACGGTTGTATTAATTGTGCCGACAGGAATTGGGGCGGCGATCGGAGGCTATGCGGGGGATGCGTTGCCTGTGGCTCGTGCGATCGCATCCTGTTGCGATCGCCTCATCACCCACCCCAACGTCCTCAATGGTGCCAGTTTATACTGGCCTTTACCTAACTCCTTCTACGTCGAAGGCTATGGACTTGACAAATTTGCCGCCGGATGTTGGGGATTGCGCCCGGTTCATCAAAATAGAATTGGTTTAATACTCGATCGCGCGATCGAACCAGATTTGCGGTGGCGACACCTGCAAGCAGCTGACGCCGCTAGAGCCACCCTGGGATTAAATCTTACCGACTATGTAGTGACAGATGCCCCGTTGGGGGTGGAATTGCGGACATCCGCATCCGGTGCATCTTGGGGTACTATTCAAAATCCCGATAGCTTATTAAGAGCAGCAGAGGTTTTGATAACTCAAGCAAGGGCAAATGCGATCGCAGTCGTAGCCCGTTTCCCCGAAGATATAGAAAGCGAAGCCGCAGAAAACTATCGACAGGGCAAAGGCGTTGACCCCGTAGCCGGTGCCGAAGCCATCATCAGCCACCTAATCGTCAGAACATTTCAAATACCCTGCGCCCACGCCCCCGCCTGCTCCCCACCTCCCCTCTCTCCTCACCTATCCCCCCGCTCAGCCGCCGAAGAATTGGGCTACACCTTCCTACCCTGCGTCCTCGTTGGCTTAAGTCACGCCCCCCAGTTCGTCACCCCTGCGGGAAGTCAAAAGTCAAAAGTCAAAAGTCAAAAATCTCCCAATCATCAATCACCAAATGATATCTGGGCTGACCAAGTAGACGCCCTCATCGTACCCGCAACGGCTTGCGGCGGCAGTGCCATACTCAGTCTTAGCCAGCTGCCCGTACAAATTATCGCCGTCGAAGAAAATCAAACCCAGATGCAAGTTCCTCCAGAGCAGGTAGGGATCGAAGCATTACGGGTACACTCATATTTAGAGGCACTGGGCGCATTGGTAGCCCATCGAGCAGGTATTAGTCCATCCGCTCTCAGTCCAGACCTCTCCCCCATACGTAGCCTCCCAAAGAACTGGTGACAGATCCTCTACCTAACGATCCCGAATTTGAATCGCTGACACGCCCTCAACTTTTAGTCGCGATGGGCGTTACAGCAATCTTGTTGTTGGTGGTAGCCAAGCTATGGCTACAATTTGGCGCAGTCTCAATCCTGGGCGTCAAATGGACGAACTCAGCTTTACCCTTGGGATTGGCTCAAGGTTTGGGAATTACAGCCGCTAGTTCCCTCGTTTATCGCCTTTGGCCCGCCTACCGCAAAAGCGCCGATATGTACCTGGCATTGGTGCTAAAACCCTTACTGTGGCCCGACTTGATCTGGCTGGCACTCCTGCCGGGATTGAGTGAAGAATTATTGTTTCGCGGTGTAATGCTGCCTGCGTTGGGCTTGGATATCCCCGCATTAGTCGTAAGCAGTCTCTGCTTTGGCATCTTGCATCTTAGCGGTTTGGAACAGTGGCCTTATGTGATTTGGGCAACCGTCGTCGGTTTGGTGCTGGGATATAGCGCCCTTGCCACAGGCAATCTGTTAGTCCCAATAGTCGCTCACATCGTCACGAATCTGGTTTCTAGTTGTCTTTGGAAGCTGGATAGCCGTAACAACGGCGGCGGTTCGCAGCGCTCTTTCAAAACCTAACAGACCGAAATTTACGTATAGCAAAGTGCAAAGTGCTGAGTGCTGAGTGCTGAGTGCTGAGTACAAACACAGTCCCGGCCTTGCTTTGAGAGCTTGTAGGGGCTCCGCAAACGGGAGTGAAAATCTAGGGAGAGAGCGATAGATTTTCACTCCCGTTTGCGGAGCCCCTACTAGGATTACCGAATCGGTGTTCTAGCCCCTAGCCCCTAGCTTGGTTATTCAGAATTGGTAAAAATAAAAAAACGCCCAAAACTTGAGGGCGTCGATCATCAGGGTGCATCTACATCTATTACTATAACCCCTACTGAGGGGTGTCACCCCTCATACCCCTATTTTGTAATAAAACTTTACAATTATCTCAGGGAAGGTCGGAACGCAGTCTATTTGCCAAAGTTTAAGACGGAAATGCGATCGCACAACCACATTAAGAGCAGCTAGTCAAATTATTGTTATAGCTAGAGAGGGAAAAGCAGAGAGGAGCCTCTTCTTACCCTAGCCCCTAGCCCCTAGTCCCTAGTCCCTAGCTATATATGGTTTACTGCCTCAATCCGGATTGCCAGAAACCCACCAGCAACCCAGAGGGAACAAAATTTTGTCAAAATTGCGGCTCCAAATTGCTGTTAAGCGGACGCTACCGTGCTATAAAGCTGATCGGTGAAGGTGGCTTTGGCAGAACCTTCTTGGCGGTGGATGAATACAAACCCTCCAAACGGCGCTGCGTAATCAAACAGTTTTTTTACCAAGGCGCAGCTGCCCAAACAGCGGCAACACTATTTGAACAAGAAGCCGTGCGGCTGGATGATTTGGGGGCGCATCCCCAGATTCCCGAACTTTTCGCCCATTTTGAAGCGGATAAGCGCCAATATTTGGTGCAACAGTTTATCGATGGGCAAAACTTAGCCCAAGCACTGGAAGCAGAAGGCCCATTGAGCGAAACGCAGATTCGAGACTTGCTGAACAATTTATTGCCGCTACTTGACTTCATCCACTCTCACAACGTTATTCACCGCGACATCAAGCCAGAAAACATCATTCGCAGATCTCCAGGAGTTGGGGGAGATGAGTTAGTTTTGGTTGATTTTGGGGCTGCTAAATTCGTGACGACAACAGCATTTGCCAGAACCGGAACCAAGATTGGTACTGCTGAGTATTCAGCACCAGAACAAGCGATGGGCAAAGCTGAGTTTGCTAGCGATCTCTACAGTTTAGGCGTTACCAGCATCCATCTGCTAAGTCAAATGCACCCATTTGACTTATTTAGTATCAGCGAAGATGCTTGGGTGTGGCGGGATTACTTGAGGAGTCCGTTGCAGGATGAGAATTTAGGTAAAGTGCTGGATAAAATGCTGGAAAGGGCAACCAACCGACGCTATCGTTCAGCCCAAGAAATACTCGAAGAGTTAAATCCTCAACCTAAACCAGCAAGGAATTTGAGTACGAATATTCCTTTGGGAAATCTCTACGGAACTGGAAATACTTCATCACCAATTAAGAGTTACCAATTACCCGTTACCAATTACCCATCGCCCATCACTTCTGTGCAATCTTCTGCACTAGCTAAAACTTGGAGATGCTCTAGCAGCCTCACCGGCCATTCTAACTGGGTTTGGTCGGTTGCCTTCAGTCCCGATGGCAAGACTCTTGCTAGCGGCAGTCGCGACAAAACTATCAAGCTTTGGGAATTGGGCACTGGGAAGCAAATCCGCACCCTCTGGGGACATTCTAATTGGGTTTGGTCGGTGGCATTTAGCCCAGATGGCAAAACTCTTGTCAGCGGCAGTGGAGACAAAACGCTGAAGATTTGGCAGATACCCAGCGGCAAAATTATCCGCACTCTCACAGGTCATTCTGGCCCCATTTATTCGATCGCAGTCAGCCCCGATGGACAGACAATCGCCAGCGGTAGCGGCGACAAAACGATCAGGATTTGGCAAATAGACAGCAGCGAAGCCATCTACACCCTCGCCCGTCATCTATTCTGGGTTCGTTGCATCGCCATCAGTCCCGATGGACAGATTCTCGCCAGTGGCGGTTTGGACAACAATATCCATTTGTGGCACATAAACACTGGAAAATGGAGCCGCACCTTTATGGGGCATTCCAATTGGGTGCGTTTCATCGCTTTTAGCCCGGATGGCAAAATTCTTGCCAGTGCTAGTTATGATAAAACTATCAAGGTTTGGGATTTGGCTACTGGGAAAGAAATTTATACTCTGACGGGACATACAGACTTGATTAGTTGTATTGCAATTAGTCCCGATGGACAGATTCTAGCTAGTAGCGGTCGGGATAAAACTATCAAGTTTTGGCAGTTGAGTAATGGTCAGGAAATCTCTAGCATCAACGATCGATCGGACGCGGTTAGTTGTATTGCCTTCAGTCCCGATGGGCAGACTTTAGTCACCGGCAATTTGGACAAAAGCATCAAGATTTGGCGGTGCGATTAAGCGATCGATCGCTTTGTGAGTTTTTGGCTATGACGATCGCTCTGCCTGAACTTTGGCTAGAGGCGAAGCCCTTTGGCAAATATTACAATAATATTAAGATTTTGTTAAATATTCGCAATTTCCAACAATATCATGTTAATCTAGCAAAAATATTGACTATCCCAAAGCAGTCAAAAATCCCCTGCCAATTGAAATCGCAGCCACACAAAACCACGCTGTCTTGGCAGCCACAAGTCCGCGTAGGCGGACTTCGTTTGTATAGCCGCGACTTTAGTCGTTAGGCTTCTTCAACCAAAAAAACTGAGAAAAATGATAAAAACGTCTGACAAATTTAGAATTAATTCTCCTAAAGTAGTACATGAAATCATTGATGGAGAAGTGGTAATTGTCAACCTTGATAAGGGAGATTATTACAGTTTGGTGAAAGCAGGAGCCGATATTTGGGAAGGGTTAACCAGAGGTATTTCCAAAGCGGATATGCTGGAAGATATGGTTCAGCGCTACGACACCAGTCGCGAAAATATTGAAAACGCCATCAATGATTTGATTGAAAAATTACAGTTAGAAGAACTGATTATCATCGAACAAACAGAAGAGTCGAAATCCTCAAATACAACAAACAAACCAATCGAAACTAAAGCTAATACAGAAAAGCTTAGCTTTGAAACTCCAAACTTACAAAAATACACGGATATGGAAGAATTGCTGGCTTTAGATCCCATCCATGAAGTTGATGAAATGGGTTGGCCGAATGCTAAGCAGGATCTCTGATTAGATTAGAAGCGATTGAAAGGTAATGATTACAAACGAGTTGGAAAATTCCGAAAAACAAAGCAAAACAGAACAACAAGATCCTCTAGCTTTTTTCGCTCGCGTCTATGAACTATACGAAAAAGCTGAAGCTGCGTCTGGGACTGCTGTTGAGCGTTTTTATTGTATAGGCGGGTTGAAAATCCGGTTGCGTTTTGCTGGTGTCGCCTTAATTCCATACATGACTCCCGCTTTATCACACCTAGCGACAGAACCCTTTTCAGATCCAGCACTGACAGTTTGTTTGTGGGATAGCACCTCGACAAATACCGTCATGCCACCTCCACCTTGGCAGAGAAATCACCATCATCCCAAGCGCGGAGAAATTCACGGTTACAATACCGATCGCATTCACACCAGTTTCCAATGGGGCGCATTTGCGCTTAGTATGTTAGATAGCGATCGCAATCTAGGAATTTATTGGGTTGAAACAACCGAACAAATTCCTTACTGGGAAACAGGTTCACCGCTGCGGACAATTTTTAACGTCTGGATGAATAAGCGGGGAATCCAGCTAGTTCATGCTGGTGCTGTCGGACTCCCATCTGGCGGCGTGTTGCTAGTCGGAAAAGGAGGTTCTGGTAAATCTACCACCGCTTTAACTTGCCTGAATTCAGAGCTTTTTTATGCCAGCGACGATTACAGTCTCATCGCCTGCGAACCAACGCCGACGGTGTTTAGCATCTACAACACTGGCAAAAAAAATGCCGATGATGTGAACAGATTACCGTTTTTGGCGGCGGCTATCAGTAATCGCGATCGCCTTTCAGAGGAAAAAGCACTTTATTTCATCAACCAACATTTCCCCGAAAAAATATTGACAAATTTCCCCATCCGTGCTGTTTTAGTTCCTCGCATTACTGGAAAAACAGATACCTCCTTAACAGCTACATCTGCCGTCGCCGCTTTAACTTCACTAGCACCGAGTACGATGATACAATTACCGGGTGCTGGTAAAGAAGCTTGCCAGATTATGATGCAAGTTTTGAAACAAGTTCCTTCTTATTATCTAGAACTCGGTACTGATTTAAACCAAATTCCTCAAGTGATTTTCAATCTCATTACAAAGCAATAACCAATGGACGATAAGCAATTATTCATTAGCGTTATTATCCCAGTTTACAACGGGGAAAAATATCTAGCCGAAGCAATTCAAAATATCAAAAATCAGGATTATAAACCATTAGAAATCATTGTAATTGATGATGGATCGACCGATGGAACACCTGAAGTCGCGGCGGAATTTAAGGACTGTATCCGTTATGTTTATCAGCAAAATAGCGGGCCAGCAGCGGCTCGCAATCACGGGATAAGGATAGCCAATGGTGATGTAATTGCCTTCTTAGATGTTGACGATCTATGGTCGGATGATAAACTGAAACTGCAAGCAGATTACTTAGCAAATAATCCCTCAGTAGAAATTGTACAAGGATTAATCCAACAGATGAAATTATCGGAACCGACAGCGAACAATCAACCCATATTTGAACCTGCTTACAAACCTTACAGCTATATTAATCTAGGGAGCGCAATTTATCGAAAATCAGTTTTTGATAAAATTGGTTTTTTTGACGAAACGCTCAACTATGCCGAAGATGTAGATTGGTTTATCCGAGCGTGGGAAAATGGCATTTCAAAGCTTGTATTGGAACGAGTAAGCCTGTTTTATCGCAAGCACAAAGATAATATGACATCTGGTAAAAATTTAGTTGAGCTTGGGTTTGTAAGAATTTTCAAAAAACATTTAGATCGGTGCCGAAAGCGAGGAGATTCTCAAATTATTTCTTTATTAGATATGCCAATTAATGAGTACCTTGGCACTTCTCCTGAAATACCCAAAATAGTGTAACAATTGGAGAAAATAATATGATGGAAAATTCACCTCTTGTAAGTGTAATTATTGCGGTCAAAAATGGCGAACGTTACTTGGCTAGAGCAATTGAAAGCGTTCTAGCTCAGACTTATGAAAATTATGAAATTATTGTGGTTGATGGTCAATCTATAGATAACACCGAAAAAATTGCTAAATCTTTTCAGCAGGTTCGCTACGTCCGCCAAACTGGTGAGGGAATTGCAGATGCTTATAATCAAGGAATTGATGCGTCTAGAGGAGAATTTATTGCCTTTCTTTCCCATGACGATACCTGGACAACTAACAAATTAAGCAGTCAGGTAAATTATCTAATTCAGCATCCAGAAATTCAATACACAGTTGCCAAAGTCAAGTTTTTTTTAGAGGAGGGACATTCCATACCACCCGGATTTAGACCAGAGTTACTCTCAGGCGATAGTGTTGGTTGTATTATGGAAACTCTCGTAGTGCGAAAACCCTTATTTGCAGCGATTGGCAAGTTAAATCCTGAATTTATAGTAGCTGAGGATGTTGATTGGTTTTGTCGTGCTAAAGATAATAATGTGACAATGGCTGTCATGCCTGAAGTGTTGCTTCACAAGCACATTCATAACACCAATCTTTCATTAAATTCATCTGTTAATAACCAGAATTTGCTGAAGATTATGAGACAATCAATTGAACGTAAACGTAATCAAAAATTGGAGCAGAAATAAGGATGATCGATTCTTCTTTAGTCAGCGTCATTATTCCAGTATACAATTGCGAAAAGTATCTAGCTGAAGCGATCGAAAGCGTGCTAGCTCAAACCTATCAGCCACTGGAAATCATTGTCGTAGACGATGGTTCAACCGATTGCAGCGCAGAGGTAGCCAAGCGCTTTAGCTCATCAGTGCGATACTATTTCCAATCCCAAAGCGGTGCTGGTGCTGCCCGTAATTATGGAACTGATTCAGCCCAAGGAAATTTCTTCGCTTTTCTCGATGCAGATGACCTTTGGGTTAAGGATAAATTGACTCGTCAAATGCAGGTTTTTGAAAGCGAACCAGACGTTGATATGGTATTTGGACACATTCAACAGTTTCACAGTCCCGAATTAGATGAAAGCGTCAAGAATAAAATCTACTGTCCCGCTGAATTAATGGCAGGATATCACCCCGGAACCATGCTGATTAAACGGGATGCTTTTTTCCGTGTAGGTCAATTTGAAACTCACTTGCAAATGGGAGAATTTATCAGTTGGTATGCACGTGCAACCGATCTGGGATTGCGTGTTAGAATGTTAGCAGAACTGCTGATGTGGCGGCGTCTGCACGAAACCAATCTGAGCATTCGTCAGCGTCAGTCGCGTACTGATTATGTGCGCCTTATTAAAGCTTCACTCGACCGACGCCGCGCCAATAATCAGTCTATTTAGATGATTAAATATGAACTTAAAAACTCGGTTAAAAGCTGCCTTAAAATCCTTCATAAATCCGGTAACAACTCCAAAGTTAGTACCTCCAAAACCACTGCCAGAGCCTTCCGTAGTTATAGATAATCAGCTTTTCGCAGGAAAAAATGTTCTGATAACCGGAGCCGGAAGAAATATTGGCAGGAGTATTGCCCTTGAGATGGCTAAACAAGGCGCAAACATTTTCTTTACTGACGCACTTCAGGAGCGATGTACAAACTTATAAAAAGAACTAAATAGCTATCAGGTTAAGTCAAGAGGATTTTTGTCAGATATATCAAATGTTGAGAACAATAATTATTTACATAGTTGGTTAGTAGATAATCACATAAACATTGATATACTTGTTAACAATGTGGGGATTCAATTTGAGACAATAAAAATAAAAAACCTTGATTTAGGAGAATGGCAGAAGACATTTAATACCAATGTTTTTGGGCCAATGTACCTCACAAAACTAATCTCCCAAATGATGGTAACTAATAACGTTCATGGCTCTATTATATTTATCACTTCTATCCATCAATGGGAAATTGCACGCTGGCCGAGTTACAGTTCCTCAAAAGCCGCATTAGGAATGATTATTAAAGAACTGGCTGTAGAATTAGCATCCTTTGGCATCAGAGTTAACGGAATTGCTCCGGGTTGGGTTGCAGAAGATGAGCAAGGAAATCCATTCAGTCACGAGTATACGCCCCTGAATAAAAGTTCTATCAATCCTTGTTATATCGGCAGAGCAGCTGTTTATCTAGCTTCAGATTATTTTTCCGGGTTTACTACTGGAAGCGTCATTAAAATTGATGGGGGATTATCATTATTTAATTCTCGTGTATTTCAGCAGCCACCTCAATAAAAAAGCACTGTTTATTTGGATAAAATATAATGTTGCGTATCACAAAATGGGTCAATAGACAGATAAAACAACTAGGTTCGACTTTTCCAAAAAAATTAGCATCGGGTCGATTAGATGCAAAATCTCAAACATTTAAAAATCTCTTTCCTAAGAAAGTAAAGATCGATCGCGTGGCTACCGGATTTCAGTTTACTGAAGGCCCAATTTGGTTTGCCGAAGAAAAGTATCTCCTATTTAGCGATATTCCTGCTAACAAAATTTTCAAACTGACTACTGATGGTAGGTTAACCATCTTCAGACAACCTAGTAATAATTCCAACGGTTTGACTAGAGATAAACAGGGACGAATGATTGCTTGCGAACACGGTACGCGCCGAGTTACCCGCACCGAAACAGACGGTTCAATTACCATCTTAGTCGATAAATTTCAAGGCAAAAACCTGAATAGTCCCAATGATGTTGTCGTCAAAAGCAACGGCGCTATTTATTTTACCGACCCTCCTTATGGCATTAAACCCGAACAGCAAGAACAACCAATCCAAGGAGTTTACCGCCTTGACCCTGATGGCAACCAAATTATTATCGTAGCCGATGATTTTGATAAACCGAATGGTCTGGCATTTTCACCTGATGAAAAAAAGCTTTATATCGATGATTCAGAACGCCGTCATATCCGAGTTTTCGATGTTAAAATGGATGGCACTCTTGCTAATGGTCGCATCTTTTACGATATGAACGTTAAGAAACCCGGTTCACCTGATGGGATGAAAGTAGATGTGCAGGGACACATCTACTGTACGGGTGCAGGAGGCGTGTGGGTGTTCGATCGAGAAGGCAATCATCTAGGAACAATTGTGACTCCCGAACAACCAGCAAATTGTGCTTGGGGAGATGAAGATTTGCAGAGTCTTTATATCACTGCTCAAACTTCGGTATACAAAATTAGAGTAAACATTCCCGGCATTAGCCTTGCTTAATACAGCGACCTCAGAAACCGGGTTTCTATGTACCTCACTCACCTGAAAAGCGCTATAAATAATATCATGTCCGCTAGTATCGATTGTCTAAAAAAACGCTCTCTTATCTGCGTTTATCTGCGTTTATCTGTCTTCATCTGCGGTAAAAATTTAACCCCCGATGACAACAGACAATTTCTCGTATCACTCTGACACTAAAGATGCAACCGGACACGATATAACGCTTCTATCCCTGCACCCGATTTTTTATTCCCAGATAAGAGAGGTATGTCAAACGACGACCGTAATTGATTTTATCCTGCAAACGTTCCCTTACTCCAAAAGGGAAGAAAAATAATTTTTGCATTTTTTCGCTCATACTTCCAGAACTATAAAAAAGCCATTGACGTAGTTTGGCCGCAAGTAGTTTTATCAACAGATCTCCTTGCAATCTTTGTTTTATTTCTGCTGAAAGTTTGGCATCCAGGAGATCCTTTGCTAAAATAAGACTAACTAACAACATTCGTTCGCTACCTAAAGTTTTAGCTTGCTTTATGATTCGTCCCCAATCCAACTGTTGATGAGAGCGAATTAATTCAGCAATGTCGCATATTTGAGATAGCTTTTGCTCCTGTTCCCAAGAGTCTTTCGCTATCTGCATTGCGAGGATAATCAGCAAATCTTCGGTACAAAGGGTAGTGACTGTTGTGCCAACAAGAGATACAGGCTCCAGGCGTTGCCACAAACCGTCAAAATCGAGTAAAAGAGGGAAGTATTTCGGTGCGATTCTCTTGTGGAGGTCTACATTAACTTTGGTTTTATTATTGATCAAACTTTCTTCCCACTCAAATTTTGAGTCTGGGTGATATCCTTGAGAAATCAGCAGTTCTTTTGCTCTGGAAAAGTCCTGCTGCTGAACCAAGATATCCAAATCACCGAACTGCCTGAGCGACAGGTTGCCATACATGGCAGCAGTCAGCGCGGCTCCTTTGTAGGGGATAGCGGGAATCTGGTGCGTTTGAAACAAATTTAGGAGTTTCAGCAGTTCCTTTGTCAGGGACATATTGCGTAGGGCGTTGGCGCGGTAATCGTTGCGAAGCCGATCGAATATTGGTTGGGGAACTGCTTCTGGGCAAATGGTGGAAAGACTGTGGTACAAAAGTGGCTTTGTCGCGTGCTGGGATGCTATTTCTATTAGATATGTCCAGTCGATGTTTCCTTGGAGTAGGGTTTTGATTCGCTCTGCCATTGCCGTGTCTATGCTAGTTCTGGCACAACATAGAAGTAGCTCAATTTCTGGGCGCGATTCTTTAGCGTTGATTTCCTTATCCGTTACCTTTTGAATCATTTACACACCTTATGAATTCTAAAAACGATCGAAAATTTGAGTGGGTTACTTCCGAGCAGGAATTGCTTTTGCGATCGGCCCTCAAGCAAGGAAAAGATGCGACTGATGCTTGGCAGCAATGGAAAAGAACTGTCGATATTGAGGATCTCGATCCAGAATCTTATCGGTTGCTGCCATTACTGTATCGCAATTTATCTGTTCATGGCGTGTCAGATTCCCACATGGTAAGACTCAAGGGTGTATACCGCCGTAGATGGTATGAAAATCAACTCTTAGTTTCTAAAATTACATCACTTCTGCGTTCTTTTCAGGATGCTGGCATCGAGATACTAATTTTAAAAGATGTCGCTTTGCTTTTACATTATTACCAAGATGATGGACTCCATGCCATAGATAGTTTTGATGTTTTTGTGCGTTGGGCAGATGGAGATGCAGCGCTCGGTTTATTGAATAAGTTGGGCTGGATGCTAAAAGAAAAAGTGCCAGATAAAGTTTTATCTAGCTTGTCTGTTATTACCTTTGTAGATGAGTCTGGCAAAATACTTAATCTCTACAGGCATATATACTGGTATCCTTGGCAAGAGAATACTGATTTGGGAGAAGGGCCGATCGCAACCCAAATAAAAGATTTATCAACTTATGTCTTAAACCCAACTTATCAGTTATTGCAGCTTTGTCACCAGGGAACGATATGGCATTTAGTTCCACCAATTCGTTTGGTGGCTGATGGTATGACAATTATTAACTCATTTACCGATTCAATAGATTGGGATGTCCTGGTGGCAGATGCGGAAAAGTATCGATTTATTTTGTCGTTAAAAAAGATGATAACGATATTATCTGAAGTACTATTAGCACCTATTCCGGGAGCAATTATAGAAAAGGTTCGAGATTTGAAACCTTCAGCTTTTGAGCAAATGGAGTATCAAGTAAGCGCTGGAGAACCGCTGCCTGTCATAAAAACTTTCATCATCAGATATTCTCAATATTTGAAATCAGTTCAAAGCACAGGTTCGACATTTAAGATTATGGGTTTTCCCAGGTATTTACAAGATGTCTGGGGTTTGGACAATTTATGGTCAGTTCCATTTCAAGTTACTGTTAAAGGTATGAAAAGGATACGAAACGATATTTTCAAGTAAACTTAGCCTCTGGAAGGACTGATGGACGAAAATCTTTCTATAATTACAATACCTTCGCCATTTCTTTGTAGGTTGGGTTTCGTACCTCAACCCAACCTACAAACCTAGCATAGATCTTGTTCTCCCGCTGTCAGCCCGCCCGGAGGTTTAAACCTCCGGGCTAATAGCTAAAGTCCACGCTTTGTGGACTGAATACTAACTCAAGTTGCTAGTTAGTTCCATTTGCTCTTGTTTCCTCGCTCCCAGGCTCAGTTTGGGAGCGAGGAAACAAGAGCTTAACTTAGTGGCATTTCACTTCGCTCCCTAAATCAAATATTCTCAAACACAAAAATTCCTTTTCGTCAAGTATATAAAACAAATATTGCAGATGGAAAACGGATCTAAAAGTTACTGGATTCTGATACAATCTTGATGATTTTAGATACCATTTTGCTGAATAAAGCAAATAAGCTCAGTAGATAGTTATAAATTCTTGATTTGGCATTCCCAAAAATGAAACGGCGAAAGTTTTTTAGCTCTTCTGCGATCGGTGCAGTCAGCGTCACAGCACTTGGTGCCTGTACCAAGGCAACTACAACTTCCGGTACAACCAGCGCCCTACCAAGCATCAGATGGCGGATGGCTACCAGCTGGCCTAAATCGCTCGAAACTATTTACGGAGGCGCTGACACCGTTTGCAAGCGCATCAGGGAAATGACAAACGGGCGTTTTACCATTACGCCTTTCGCTGCGGGTGAGATTGTCCCCGGACTACAGGTTCTAGACGCCGTACAAGCGGGAACGATCGAATGCGGTCACACCGCGAGTTACTACTACATTGGCAAAAATCCCGCCCTGGGTTTCGCCACAACAGTACCTTTCGGTCTCTCCGCCCAGCAGCAGAACGCTTGGCTATATCATGGCGGCGGTTTGGAGGCTATCCAGAAAATTTACTCCAACTTCAACGTGATTAACTTTCCTGCTGGTAACACAGGCGTGCAGATGGGCGGTTGGTTCAAGCGAGAAATCAAATCCCTTGCCGATTTGAAGGGATTGAAGATGCGTATTCCCGGATTGGGCGGTGAAGTGATGGCGCGTCTGGGGGTGAACGTTCAGGTGCTACCGGGGGGCGAGATTTATCTGGCACTTGACCGGGGAGCGATCGATGCCGCAGAATGGGTAGGCCCTTACGATGATGAAAAGTTGGGCTTAAACAAAGCGGCACAGTTTTACTACTACCCAGGTTGGTGGGAACCGGGGCCAACCTTGGAGGTGATGGTTAACAAAACGGCATGGGCTCGCTTGCCCAAAGAATATCAGGAAATCTTCAAAACCGCTGCTTATGAAGCCAACATCAATATGTTGGCGCAGTACGAAGCCTTAAATGGGGCAGCCCTGGGACGCCTGATTGCTGGTGGTACGAAGTTAACACCTTACAGCAAAGAGATCATGGAAGCAGCCAAGATCGCTGCTTTCGACCTGTATGAGGAGAATGCTGCTAAGGACGCTACATTCAAGCAAGTTTACGAACAATGGAAAACTTTTCGATCGCAAATCTACAAGTGGAATGCGATTAACGAATTCAGCTTTGCCAATTTTGCTCTAGCCAGCAATTCTAAGTAGTTTCGATCGGTAGGGGTGGATTAAAAGCCCCTACAGAGTCGGTACTTTTTCGTTTTTGGTGTGTTATAGCTAGGGGCTAGGGGCTAGGGGAAGAAGGGTCCTGTTTCAAGGGTTTGGTGGAATTAAGAACGACAATAGCGCAAAGCGCTTAGCTATAAAATTTTTGTCTTGGTAAGGTTTACGCCTATACACCCAAAGTTTCTGTAAGATTTAGATATGTCCAGTATTGTTTAAAGGTTGGTAGTAATTTTGACAAACGATAGCAGTCGAGCTTCTGGAAATCAAGTCTCCTGGCAAAAGCGCCTACAGGATAACTTCGACAAATATATAAGGTTGGTATTAACTTTGGCAAACAACAGCAGTCAAGCTTCTGGAAATGAAATTACCTGGCAAAAGCGCCTACAGTATAAATTCGACAACTTTATGTCGAAAGGGGGGATGTCGGTCTTTCTGGCATTGGTGTCAGTATTTATTACTGCTTTTGCGGTGATGACAACTGCACGTTATGTTGTAGAACGGTTTTTTCCTAATGGCCCCACAAAAGGTACTGATGACTTACTTTGGGAAATTTTTGTTCAGCTTATAGGTTTAAGAGACACAGGAGACGAGGCCAATTTTGCTGCCAAGTTTGTGGGTGTTATCACGATTTTTATGGGCTTAGTGCTGTTCTCCAGCTTAGTAGCTTTCATTACCCAGCAGTTTGAATCAAGACTAGAATTGCTGCGTAAGGGTAAAAGTCTGGTAGTGGAAGAAAACCATACCTTAATTTTAGGATTTGGCGACAGGGTTGTAGATATTATTAAAGAGTTAGTGTTGGCTAACGAATCAGAATCAGATGCAGTCGTTGTGATCTTGGCTGACAAAGATAAGGAGGAGATGGATGATTTCCTGCGGAATAATATAGCCGAGCTAAAAACAACGCGAGTGGTGACTCGCAATGGCCCGATCGCAAATTTATCTAACCTGGATAAAGTAGGTGTCAAAGTTGCTAAATCCATTATTATTTTGAATGATTCTAAAAGTTCAGATAACGAGCAATTCAAGACTTTATCTGATGCACGAGTGGTTAAGGGAATCCTGGCAGTTGTGGCAGCTAATGGGGAAGAAAATTTGCCGCCAATTATTGTAGAATTACATTCGGAACAATATCGCCGACTAGCTCAAAACATTGCTCCCGGCGCGGTCACCACTCTTAATGAAGCTGATATCTTGGCTCGGATTTTAGTTCAAACTTCGCGGAGTGTCGGACTGGCCAGAGTATATTTAAACTTGGTGGGCTTTGAAGGAAACGAATTTTATTTCTATCGTTCTAAATCAGGATGGAATAATATCACCTTCGGTCAATTGCCATTTCATTTATTGCAGGCTGTACCATTAGGAATTCGTCATGGAGATGGCACCTTGACACTAAAAACAAACAAAGATTATAAGTTAAGTAAAGATGATGAAGCGATCGTCCTAGCTGGAGATGACTCAACTATTGAGTTTTTTCCAGAACCTGTAGTACAGCATAACCGTATTGGCTGTGTCGAGCGCAACCAAACTTTAGAGCTAGAAACTGAAAATTATCTAATTATTGGCTGGAACAGCAAAACCGCGATCGCTCTCGAAGAATATGCTAAATCCGTAGTCAAAGACTCGCAGGTTAATCTGGCGGTAGAGGTTTTAACCGATGAAATTAAAGCTGAATTTGAGAATATTGCTAAAGCCTATCCACATATCAAGATGGAAGTTATGCAAGTAAATATGGATTCACTCGATCAGCTAAAAACCTTAAAACCATATAAATTTAACAGCATCTCAATTTTGGCAGGTAGCGGGGAAAACGCCGAGGAAATTGATGCCAAAACCCTCACCATTTTGTTGGAACTACGGCAATTTTTTAAAGAATATAGCGCCGCCACAAAAACCAAAGTTACTACTAATTTAATTGCAGAGATAATCGACTCGCAAAATACTGACTTGGTGATCAAAGCAGGTGTAAAAGACTTTCTCCTTACCAATCAATTTGTGTCGAAAATTTTAGCTCAGGTGTCTCAGGAACCTGATGTGATGTCAATATATGAAGATTTGTTTTCCCTTGACGGTAGCGAACTGTACATTAAGCCAATATGGCTTTACTTTCCAGCCAACCAGATTGGCAAGTTGACCTTCGCTGACTGCATACTTGCTGCACAAAACCGCGACGAGGTGTGTATTGGCGTAAGAATTAGCTCCCAAGCCCAAATTAAAAACAAAAACTTTGGTATTTACTTAGCACCGACTCTGGATAAGGATTTTATTCTCACTGTCTATGATGCACTGATTACTTTAGCTGACGATCAAAACTGAAGAGTAGGGGCTAGGGGCAAGAAAAGTCAGTAGGGGCGGGTTTTGTAAAATATTCTGTTGGTAATCAGATGTGTGGGTTAAACCCGCCCCTACGAACGCGCTATGAAGAAAATCGTTTTATTGTACCTCACGCGGCTGCAAGCCGCTGTTAGTGTTAGATCTCACATTCCGCACCCTGTACTGTCACATTCGGTTTTTTCGGAATTTAGAGCGAGTATTCTGTAATTTAAAGTACATTTAAATACGGAAACTCTTCTACCCAGTCCCCAGTCACCAGTCCCCAGTCCCAAAAAATTCGTGGTGTGACACTTGAGGGTGCGGAATGTAGGTTAGAGTTGCGTAAGTCCTGCCCAATTCCCAGTCCCCAGTCCCCAGTCCCTGTTTAACTTAGGTACTTAGCGATGGTAGGAAACTGACAATTCCTGGAAAGACAATAATTAGCACCAAAACTAGCAGTTGCAGCAAAATAAAAGGTATAACACCGCGATAAATATCTCCGGTGGTGACTTCAGGGGGTGCGACGCCGCGTAAGTAGAAAAGGGCAAAGCCAAAAGGCGGTGTGAGAAAGGATGTTTGCAGGTTTGCGCCCAAAACCACACCGTACCAAACGAGATCTATTCCCAATTGTTGAGCGACTGGGACAAACAAAGGGACGACGATAAAGGCGATCTCGAAAAAGTCGATGAAAAAGCCCAGGATGAAGACTACCGCCATGCTGACAAAGAGGAAGCCGACTTTACCGCCTGGGAGATTGGAGAGAACATCGAACATAAAGCGATCGCCATTCAGTCCCCGAAACACCAGACTAAACGCCGTCGAACCAATCAGAATGAAAATCACCATGCTGGTAGTCCGCATTGTGACATCGCTGACTCGCCGCAAAGATTCGGGAGTCAGCTTTTGGTTTGCAGCTGCTAGGACGATCGCACCCAGACATCCGATCGCCCCAGCTTCTGTCGGTGTGGCAATGCCAAAAAAGATACTCCCCAGCACCAGCAAAATCAACACGACTGGTGGCACCATCACCTTAAGCACGCGCTGTCCCAAAGCCTTGCCACCAATGGCACGCACCTCTTCTGGCAATGCCGGTGCCAACTCTGGCTTGAGAAACGCCACAATAACGACGTGCAAGGCAAACGCACCCGCCATCATCAGTCCCGGTATCACCGAACCCATAAAAAGGTCGCCCACCGAAACCCCTAACTGATCGCCCAACACCACCAGCACCACACTAGGCGGAATAATTTGCCCAAGCGTCCCCGATGCAGCGATCACCCCAGTCGCTAATTCTTTGTTGTAGCCATAGCGCAGCATAATTGGCAGGGAAATCAGCCCCATCGCCACCACTGTAGCCGCCACAACACCAGTAGTTGCTGCTAGCAACGCCCCCACCAGCACTACCGCCAAAGCCAAACCCCCGCGCAGCCGCCCAAACATAATCCCCATCGTTTCCAGCAGCTGTTCTGCAACTCCCGACTTCTCCAGCATTGCGCCCAAAAAGATGAAGTAGGGGATAGCTAGGAGGGTGTAATTAGCCATGATGCCGAAGATCCGCTGGGGCATCGCTGTCAGAAAGATGGGATCGAATACGCCCAGTACTATTCCCAGCAAGCCAAAGACGATCGCTACTCCCCCCAAGGAAAACGCCACAGGGTAGCCCAGAGACAGCAGTACCAGGGCACCGGCAAACATAAATGGCCCCAGCCATTCATAGGCTAGCGTCATGATGTTCCTCCTGGGGTGCGATCGCGCCTTTAAGATAAGCGAAATTTTTGATGGCTTCGGAAATACCTTGCAAAATCAGCAGTACGCAGCTAACGATAATCATAAATTTAATTGGGTAACGGGGTAAGCCGCCTGGATCGGGGGAATTTTCGCGAATTGCCCAAGAAGCAAGAATGGTATCCCAGGAAAAAAAGATGATGATAATGCAAAAGGGAATCAGGAACAATAACGTTCCGATCGAATTTGCGAGGGCTTTTCGCTTGGGTGACCAGTGGCTGTAGAAAATATCCACGCGCACGTGCTCGTTATGTTTTAGCGTATAAGCAGCTCCCAATAGAAAAACTAGGTCAAAAATATACCACTGACTTTCGATATAGGCATTTGAACTGAGATTCTGACCTATAGCACGTCCAACAAAGCGTCCGACAACGTTCCACACGCCGATTAGCACCATGAGTGGCACTAACCAGTAGGTAAAGCGACCGATGCGATCGTTTAAGGCGTCGATGATTCTTGATAGGCGTAGCAGTTTTTCCAAATGCCACCTTTCCTTTGCAAAGCAAAATCTTAAGAGAATTAATATTGTACAGCCGAATTTAATCTTGTTTTGGTGGATTGAGCTATAAGTTATGGAATTTAGCCATAAATCGGCGATCGATCCAATCTTTCCCGTACCACAGCAGGGGGGACTCCCATCCTAATGACCCCCAGGATGCGATCGCAGAACCATCACCCGTGCCAATCAAACTTAGATAGCGTTTTTGCGGTTTATAGGGTTGCAATGGTTTTCCCGGCAATATCTGCCGCAGATTATTAAATAATGGTTTACCTTGTCGTACTGCAAATACCCCCGCTTTCGGACAGGGATTATTAACGATTGTGGCAATATCGCCAGCGGCAAAAACATGGGGGTGAGAGACAGACTGCAAATTGTCGTTTACCAGGATAAAGCCTGTGGCGTCTGTTGCTAATCCTGATATTTTAGGCCAATCCGGTGCAGATGCTTGAGTTACCCAAAAAAGGTAATCAAATTCAACTTTAAGTCCAGATTCGCATTTAACAAAACAAATCGGTTTCTCAGGTTGGTTGCTGATTAATCGAATCAATTGATTCCATTTTTGCAATAATTTTGGCACTGGTTTAACTGCAATTGCGTATTCTGCTGCACCGGGTACGGATATTGTGGCGGGAGTGCTGCCGATATCAATTGATAAGAAATCGAAGTAAACTGGTTGTCGATCAGCGCAGATAACTTTATTATTTTCTAGGTCAAGACCGATAACGCGATCGATCATAAGTTCGGCTTGGGCAAATTGAGTTAGCGATCGCAAATTAATGTGACATTCATCGTGAGTGTAAAATCCTGCTATGTGACCGGGTAACATTCCAGAGTAAGGCGTATCCGGTGCTTCGCTTATCAGGGTCAAACGGACATTTGGCAAAGGGTTAATGCCAAAAAGTCTGAGTGCGATCGCATGACTGTGACCGCCACCAATTAATACCAGTTTTTGTTGATTATTCATTATAAATATTGAATGTATAAATACGTAAAAAACAAAAGTTTGAACACAGAGACAGGTCGTAATATCAAATCCGTTTGCCTAACCTCTTTTTTACCCGACGACTCTCATTCGCGGCTTGCGCGTACAAAGCCCGCCTGCGCGGACTTCAATAAAAAGGGGGTAGTTAACCCAGATTTGGTATAATATCATGTCAAGTGACATCATTTATCTAAAAACTTCCCGTTTTCATCTGTGTTCATCTGTGTTTATCTGTCTTCATCTGTGGTAAAAAATCACCACACATGACAACAAAGAATTTGACGATATCACAATCTAAAATCTCTTTTCCCATTGTAGGCCCTTCAAATTAACACGCAAACGCCAACTTTCTCCAACGGGATTGCGATATTCCAAAACGCCACTTCGCAAATCTTCTCGCAGATAGGGACTTTCTATTACAGGCCAATTTTTCAACACTCGCGGTTTACCGTTGATACTGGCGCGACCGATCGCACCATTAGCTTCGTAGGCCATGATTAAGCGATCGCCCTCCAAGCCAGTATAAGCCAACTTGCCTTGTTTTTCCCATTCGCGATCGTCTACCACAGTGCGATCTAATCCAGCAGTCAAACGTTTAAAATCTGGATAATCAACAAATCTTGCCACATCGGTAATCCAAGCCGTCTTATTCCCACTAGCCAGCAAAGCTTGATAATCCTTATACCTTTCCGACACTAATGGGAAGCAAGTACTTGTGGGGGTCGCCGATCTTCTCCCGTCGCCACCAAGCATCAAGTTTGTCTAAGTCTTCGGCTGCTAGTTTTTCGCGAATAGCCAAGCTGCGAGCCCTAAATGCCGCCTCTTGGGTGTTATCCCAGCGACGATCGCTTATAGGTGCTACCTTGAGGTAGGTTTCTATGTCAGACGACTGCTTGACTTGGGAAGTAGCGAGCGAACACCCAGAAACGAGCAGGGATAGTAGAGTTGCGATCGGTATAGCTTTTCTGATTAGGATAGTTCGTCTCGCACCAGATGGGTTTTTAGGACTTATATCATGTCCAGTAGCATCGGTTACTTAAAAAATTCGTGTTCTTACTCTTATCTGCGTACCCTTCGGGAAGGCTGCGCCTACATCTGCGTTCCAGAGTCTTCATCTGCGGTAAAAATTTAACCAACAACGATCGCAGACAATTTGACGATATCACTCATATACTAACGATGTAACCGGACACGATATTACGGATTCGATCGCCACACCTATTACATCTGTAGGGGTAAAAGTGCGTTCAAAGCGTAAGTCCTGATAGATTAACAACAATCGTTACTTCTTCACATCATAAATGCTGCAATTAAGTCGCTATCAATGGACTGTACTGTTTGCCGCGTGGCTGGGTTGGGGCTTTGATATTTTCGACAACGTACTATTCAATTATGTTGCTCCCAACTGCGTGCCTACCCTATTGGGCTTGACTATCGGTTCGCCGGAAGCTAAAGCAGCAACCCTTTTGTGGACTGGTGTTTTGAGTTCCGTTCTATTGTTGGGTTGGGCAGTTGGAGGGATAATTTTCGGAAAAGTAGCCGATCGCATCGGTCGCACTAAAACCCTCCTGATCACCATGCTACTCTACGCTGTGGGGACTGCTGCCTGCGCCTTTGCTCCCAATATCTGGGTTTTGGTGCTGTGTAGGATCGTAGCGAGTCTGGGTATAGGTGGCGAATGGGCGGCGGGCGCATCAATGGTGGCGGAAGTAATGCCGGAGCGATCGCGTGTAGAAGCAGGAGTGCTTTTAAATACTGCGGCATCGGCTGGGCCATTTTTAGCCAGCTTCCTTAATTTCCAAATCGCTGGCGTGCTATTACCGGAAAGTCCCGAAACTTCTTGGCGCTTTGTATTTCTATTTGGTTTGATTCCGGCGGCTGTTGCTGTGATTGTGCGCTTATTTGTCAAAGAGCCAGAACGTTGGCAAAAAGTAGCCGAAAACGTCGATCCTGCTAGAATTCGGGAACTTTTTCAACTCCCCAACCGAGCCGCGACGATTAGCGGTTTAGCGATCGCAACGATCGCTTTGATCACTTTAACGAATTGTCTTGCTTTCATGCCCGCAATTGCCTCTGGATTAGCCTCCTCAGTTGCGCTAGAGAGGGGATTGAATCTTGCGGCGACCCAATCTCTAATCGAACAATGGAAAGCGATCGCCACCAATAGCTGTAGCATTGGCAGTTTGATTGGCACCCTACTAACAGTACCAGCTGCTAAATACTTGGGGCGAAAGATCATGTTTTCCATCTACTTTGTTTTATCTTCTCTCACAATCCTGATTGATTTCGGGTTACCATTATCTCCAGAAACCCGCCTTTACTTTTACTTTTTCATTGGCTTGACTGTAGCTGGAGTTTTTGGGAGTTTCACCTACTACCTACCAGAATTGTTTCCGACTAGACTGCGGGCAACTGGTGCTGGTTTTTGCTACAATGCAGGGCGGGTATTTGCAGCGATCGGGCCTTTATTAATCGGATATCTAGCATCTCAAGGCACAAATACTTTATCTACTGCTATAGATACTTTGTTTTGGGTTGGTTTTATCCCCTTGCTGGGAATCGCCTTCATGCCTTGGGCGATCGAAACTAAGGGACTGGTTTTAGCTGATTGATATCCGGGAGCATCGGTTACCTAAAAAATTCGTGTGATACCAAATCCGGGATAAAAACCCCCGTTATCCATAAGTTGGGTGAAGCATTGCGGTAGAAAGGCTTTGGCTCTTGGGAATACACTTATTGCCGCAATGCTTCACCCCTACACTTCACACTATAAAGGGGGTAAATAACCCGGATTTGGTATGATTATTCTTATCTGCGTTCCGGAGCGTTCCAGAGTCTTCATCTGCGGTAAAAATTTAACCAACGATGACAACAGACAATTTCCCGATATCACTCTTACACTACTGATGCAACCGGACACGATTTGATTGGTTAGTCATTAGTCATCCGTCATTAGTTTTTTGTATATAACTAATGACTGGAGTTTAGACTCCCCTTGCCCCCTCCCCTAAATCTGGGGGAGAAGAAGTCTTGTCCCCCCCAGATTTGGGGGGTTAGGGGGGCTTTCTGCGTAAATCCTGACGTAGCAAGAAACGGGTGGTTTTCGGTCTACACAATAGATAAAGTAAGAGAATGCAAAAACTCCCTTGACTCAGGCTACATGACTTCAATGAAGAGTGCGACTGTCTACGATAGCAAAGATTACAGCCGAATTGCTCAGGCGATCGCTTTCATGCGGCAAAATCACCTTAGCCAACCCGATTTGGCAACTGTGGCACAGCACATCGGCCTTAGCGAGTATCATTTGCAACGGTTATTTACCCAGTGGGCAGGCATCAGTCCCAAACGTTTTTTGCAATATCTCACTGTTGAATATGCCAAGTCAAAAATTACCCAAACTAAAAGCCTTTTAGACCTGACCTTAGATGTGGGGCTGTCAAGTCCAGGACGATTGCACGATTTATTTGTGAACGTAGAAGCGATGTCTCCTGGTGAGTTCAAGACAGGAGGATCGGGTTTGCAAATTCGTTATGGCATTCATGACAGCCCATTTGATAAATACCTACTGGCGACAACATCTCGTGGTATTTGTAACCTGCATTTCTTAGATAAATCAAATGATATTACTGCCGAACAAACCCTGCGTCGGTTATGGACAAATGCTGAAATTATCTACGATACACAAGCCACTCAACCTCTGCACGACCTGATTTTTAATCCAAATACCTTCATTGACCAAAAGCCATTAACGCTTCTAGTCAAAGGTACTAATTTTCAGATTCAAGTTTGGCGGGCGCTTTTGAGAGTGCCGTTTGGAGGCATCGCAACTTATCAGAATATCGCCGAACTAATTGGTCGTCCAACTGCTGCTAGAGCCGTAGGCAATGCTGTGGGTAATAATCCTCTAGCCTATCTCATTCCCTGTCATCGCGTAATTCGAGAATCTGGGGAAATCGGCGGCTATCGCTGGGGCAATGAGCGTAAGGCAGCCATTTTGGCCTGGGAAGCTTTAAAAGATCGAAGTCTTTCATAGAGCTAATCTCTTGGATATCGTTCTATACCCTCGTCATTGTAGAGTCGCGCTGCTTCTTCTTTCTTTCATAGAGCTAATCTCTTGGATATCGTTCTATACTGATGACTGATGACTAATAACTAATTGGGAGTGGTGAAAAATGATTGACCTTTACACCTTTACTACACCTAACGGTCGCAAAGCTTCCGTCATGTTGGAGGAAGTCGAACTTCCCTACAACGTCCACAAAATTGACATTACCAAGGGCGATCAATTTACGCCTGAGTACGTGACGATTAATCCCAATAGCAAGATTCCCTCTATTGTCGATCGCGAAAATGACATGGCAGTTTTTGAGTCCGGTGCCATCTTAATTTACCTGGCTGAGAAAACTGGCAAATTCCTGCCCACCGACCAAAAAGGTCGTTATCAAGTTTTAGAGTGGTTAATGTTTCAAATGGGTGGCGTCGGGCCAATGTTTGGTCAATTAAACCACTTCAAGCGATTTGCACCAGAAAAAATTCCTTACGCCATTGAACGCTACGAAAAGGAAACATTGCGACTCTACGGCGTGTTAGATAAGCAATTGGCAGAAAATCAATTTATCTGCGGTGATTATTCAATTGCTGATATTGCTACCTATCCCTGGGTTGCAACTTATGAGTTTCAAGGACTAACTCTAGATAATCACCCAAATCTCAAACGCTGGGTAGAAACAGTGCAACAGCGACCCGCAGTACAAAAAGGAATGGTTGTTCCTGCTTAACTCACATCTTAGAAACCGGGTTTCTCTACGAAAAATCTGGGTTTTAGGTAAGGACAACTGCAAGAAACCCGGTTTCTGACTCTCGTGCAAAATGTGAGTTAACTATGTTTAACTAGAAAGAGAAGTCTAGGAGAAACCCATGTCTACGCTAATTCAAAACCCACCCGAAAACCTGACTGAAAGCCAAATAGAAAACTCACCAGAGCAAAAAATCTGGACTGATGCCGAATTCATGGCGCTGAACCGAGATGGACACCGCTACGAAATTGTGAATGGAGAACTAATTGATATGGGAAACTCAGGTGCAAAACACGGCTATGTTGCCATTATTTTGAGTGCTGCCTTGTTTAACTGCGTATCGACGCAAAAATTAGGTGCAATGTTCGACTCCAGCACCGCCTTCAAGATGAAATCGGGGAATAAGCGATCGCCAGATATTTCGTTCATGGCCAAAGAACGTTTGCAAGGGCTAGATGACCTCCCTGATGGCTTCCTAGAAGGTGCGCCCGATCTGGCTGTAGAAATATTATCTCCTAGCAATACAGTCGAAGAAATTCACAACAAACTGGTGGAATATTTCGAGAATGGGGCGCGTTTAGTGTGGGTAATTCATCCTAAAGAACAATATGTTTTGGTGTATCGATCGGCCCAATCGCCCGATCGCCTTCTTAAGTCTACTGACTCCTTAGATGGTGAAGATATCGTCACTGGTTTTACTCTCCCCATTGCCGATCTGTTTCAAAAACTAACTTTTTAATCAAGTTTAAGGTCTAATTATTCAGGAGGTGTGATTGTGGTCATTGCTCAAACCAACCTGCCAAACCTTGCTCCAGATGCGACAAAGACTTGCTTCACTCCAGATGAATACCGGGCGATCGAGGAAACCGCCGAAGAACGTCACGAATATTGTAATGGAGAGATGATCGATATGTCAGGAGGTTCAGAAGTCCACAGCGCGATCGCCTGTAACTTGTTAATTTACTTGGGATTTTTGCTGAGAGACACCGATTTTCGCTTGTATAATAGCGATTTGCGGGTTTGGATTCCCGAATATCAGTGCGGAACCTACACCGATTTGATGGTGGTTAATGGCGAACCAGAATTAAATGGCGATCGCACCGATGAAATTCTCAATCCTTTACTGATAGTCGAAGTTCTTTCGCCCTCCACTGAAGCCTACGATCGCGGTGAAAAGTTTAGAAAATATCGCTCCCTTTGTAGCTTTTGTGAATATGTGCTAGTTAGTCAAACTGAACCCTACATTGAGCAATATCACAACCTCGATCGCAACAGCAACAATCGCTGGCAATGGCAAGTTTACGATCTGCTTGAACAGTCGATTGTCCTGCACAGCTTAAATATAGAACTTCCCTTGTCTGAAATCTATCGCCGTCTTAATTTTTAATAGCGATCGCTTTTTGCTAATACACGAATTTGTTGAAGTTTGTTGATTTAGGGATAGTTTGCGATCGCACTCCCAAAAATTGCGAGTAAATTGATAAATTGTGTTGACATTGTTTAGATAAAGCCTTTCAGCAGATAACTTTTGTACGGTATAGTGCGGTGATTTGTTATCCCGTCTATGCTCCGTCTATGCACCCTCAACATCAAGATATTAACTTTCTCGTTGACTTTCGTATTGAGAAGGTAATGCAACCCTGCCATGAAAACTATGATATCGTCTAGAGAAATGCTCCAAGTAGGGACTGGATAGAACGGCTCGTCGCTTTACCATACAAAGTTCGAGTTGACGATACAAGGTTGCTGTATCTATTCCAAAAATTTTTTTGAAGTCAGCCGTAAGTTCGGGTAAACCGATCTGTTCGAGATCGCATTCGGGAGGAATTTTTTCAAAAAAATAAAATCTATCATGTCGTTGGGATTTAACGAGTCCCCACTCTCCAGAGTTCATAACATTTTTATCTGCTATATCTCTAACTTCTCTTGCTGTTGAAATACCGCATAAAATTACAGAATTCAAAATTTTGGATAGCTGAGGACTACTACTTTGTCTAGCTTTGTAATCCCAGTCTAAGTCACAGTCTTGAGTAACTACAATTGCGTAAGGATGAATAACCATATCGAAAGATACTTCTTGTGCATCTGGTGATAGCTCACCAAGGACAGGATTATACTGAGCCACACCCGTTAATATTTCCCCTTGTCTTAAGGAGGCGTTTTTATTTGACGGCTGGTAGATAGCTTGCTTTTTCATAAAGTAACTGTTTAGACAAGCTATGGTTCCAAAACGATAGGTGGGCTAATCTGTACAGATCTCAATTTACCTTTGATGGAACTAGCTGGAATGATAGGTAAGTTCGCTTGAGAGAAACGATCAGAGTAAAAATCAGCAATTCCTTTAAGTTCATCAGCAGCTTCTTCTAAAGCAGCTTCTGGCAGAGATTGAAGAATTACCAAGCATTTTAGCAGTGCCATCAACTTAGCTGGTGATAATTGCACGTCAGTTGTGAAAGACACTGAAGAATCAGGCATCATCAAATCAAAGGAAAGATGCTGGATTTCAAGAGTTTTGCCACTCTCCCTATCAACAAAAAAGTTTCTTGTAGCTATACCTGTCGAGGTCTGACTATTCCTCCGTTTTTGTATCAATTGCCTGGGGTTGCATAGCATCGTGGAGGATGTCTGAGATGCTCCACCTGAAAAGTTCTCTGGCGCACTTGTTGAACTGATCGAGTATGTTCCAAACATTTCCATCCCTCTCTACTTTTTGTTCTGTATAAAAATCGGCATCAAGCAAGTAAGCAACTTCTTCGTTGTCTTTTCCGGCCTCTTTCACAGTAACAAGTCCGTGATTGAAGTTAACTTGACCATGCTCTGTTTTTAAAATTAAATTCTTCATAATTGACTGGAGAGAGGACGAAAGTTCTGGATTGTATAACTCTGAAGCAATACGCTCTGTAATTAAATCTGACCAGCTTTTATCCTCAAGTCCGAGTTTTGAGCGGATGATTAAGTCTTGATACTGAAGTCCAACCCTGCTATAGAATGAGGGTTTATATATGCGTTCAAAAATTTCCACAGCTTCCCTAAAGCGTTTTTTGAATTGTTCATACCTTTGGTATGTAGATGTGGTTAGAGTAATAAAGTCCTTAGCAATCAATAATTGCCACATCTGATCTTCAGATTTGAAGCGATAAAACAAATCGTTCAACTGTGGCAAGCCAAATTGTTGTATTACTTGGGAAATTTCGGAAGGAAATTGTGACTTATTACCATCAAAATGTGGGTACTGAAATCTGATTTCATCCTGAAACTCAACTGGCTCTTGGTGAGAAATCTTAATAATAGGTGGAAAACGCAATTGACACGCAACCTGTATCAAGGGATTGCGTGCGTAAATTATACGTTCGGACTCAGGTAAGTGCATCAACCTGTTTTTTCCACAAAAGAATTACTGTTATGCTCTTAACTTAGATATCAGAGTTGCAGTATAATAGAGATTATATCTATAATACCGCATACAGCTTTTGTTTGTCAAGCCTTACTCCCGTTCGCGTAGCGCTTATCAGTCCCTAACGACAAAACTTTTCCACACACCGAACAAATATTTCTACTCCCATCTCCAATGCAGTTTCATCAAAATCAAATCGGGGATGATGGTGTGGATATGCCAAATTCATACTAAGATTGGCAGAACCTAAAAAGAAATAGCAACCTGGTACTGCTTGTAGGAAGAAAGACATATCTTCTGCACCCATTGTTTGACATTCTGGCACTATTCCCAAGGGAGTTTCTACTACTTCCAAGGCGATGGATCGCACCAATTCTGCGATCGCACTATTATTAATTGTGGCTGGATATTGCCGCCAATAATTAAAATCGTAACTTGCGCCGTGACTTTGGCAAATTCCCGCAATAATCTGCTCAATTCGTTTCGGTAAAAACTCTCCCAGATCGGGGTTGAAATACCGCACTGTGCCACCTATTTTTGCCTTATCGGCAATCACATTAATTGCCGTCCCAGCATGGAATTCTCCTACCGTCACCACCGCCGAATCTATGGGACTCACATTCCGCGATACGATCGTCTGCAAAGCATTCACAATCTGGGCAGCAACTACGATCGAATCGATCGTTTGATGCGGTATCGCACCATGTCCCCCTTTACCCATAATCGTACACCGGAAACCCTCGCTTGCCGCCATCAACGCGCCACTGCGAACGCCTACAGTACCAAGAGGCAGCTGGTTCCACAAATGGAGGCCGATTACGGCATCAACATCGGGATTTTGCAATACCCCAGCTTCAATCATTGGCTTTGCGCCACCTGGTCCTTCTTCAGCGGGTTGGAAGATAATTTTTACCGTACCGGCGAAGTTTTGGCGGTGTTGAGAAAGATAGTAAGCTGTTCCCAGTGCTATACTCGTATGTCCATCGTGACCGCAGGCGTGCATTACCCCATCGTGCTGGGATTTGTAAGGCACATCGTTCTCTTCCTGAATTGGCAAGGCATCCATATCTGCCCGAATTGCCAGCACTGGCCCCGGTAGACCGCCCGGAATAGTAGCCAAAATACCCGTTTGTGCGATTCCGGTTTGATGCTCAATCCCCCATTGTTGCAGTTTTTTGGCAATAAACTCAGAGGTCAGTTTCTCTCGGAAGCCAAGTTCGGGGCGTTGATGTAAACCTCTGCGCCATTCTACAAGGCGGGGTTGCAACGATCGAATCTCTGAGCGAATGCGGGATAAATCATCGTAAGGAGAACTGAGGAATGTGGAAATCATTTTTCTGGCAACCTAAAAATTAACTGCAATTCAAACACGCCTTTCGGCTGAACTATAAGCATCATCATGGATTCCAATCGCTAATATTTCTACTGTATCTCTAGACTCAATAATTCTAAAAATCAAACGCCAAGCATTACCTTTTCCTTGAAAGTTTAAAGCTCTACAGGATTTAAGTTTTACTTTCTTTTTAGGAAACTTATAAGGTTCCTCGCCCAAAGTCTCCAGGTACTTACGAAATTGAGGGGCAACCTCAGAGTTTATGGTTAGCATTTCTTTTGCTTCCTTTTCAGCTTTAGGATGGAATTCTACTTTAAACGTCATGCCCCTGCTCCAAGTCTGACAGCCAACTCAAAAATTCTTCTTTTGAAACATTTCTGCTGCTGTCTTCCAGAATTCTCTCGTATGCTTTTTGTTCAACTGCGCCCCAATCTTGATTAGCTTCTTCGTTTTCCTGTTTAATCTTTTCTATCCTTAAAAATACATCAGATATAATAGCTTTTGTCTCTGAAACTAGCTTTTGGTCGGGAGCCAAAGTTATTCCTAATATGGAGTTACTCGGAATGCTAGTCAAAGCTGCATCACAGGTACTACTAATAGCAGAAAGAGAAGTTTCGATCTCATTAATTAGCTCATCAGGTAAATGCTCCTCTAAACTCACGACCAGATGATGAGCTATACTTGCTACCACAGCCATCCAGGAAAGCATACCTGCTACCAAAGCTTTAGCCTGGATCAATATATTTATATAATCGATAATTTTTTTTGAATCAGTTATTAATACTTCTTGCGCTACAGTAGGGGCAAGTTCATTAAGTTGAGAGGTATAAGATTCAATTTGCTTGGCTGCTTCAGTGATTACTCCAAGCAGCGTTGTTATCTGTAAATTTAGCATTACTGCCGAAAACGTAATATTAATACTACCTTCTCCAGATGAAGGCAGCACAGGGGGTACAGCAATGACCGAATTGGCTGATTGTTGCTGAGAAGTCGGTGATTTTTGTCGATCGAAAGTTGATTCTTTGGAGAATCCTTTAGCACCAGCGTTAGAGCCAGTAGCACTCGATTTTACCTGTTTGCTCATTGCCGATCGCCGCCCACTTAAGCCACATTGATGCTTTCTGCTTTTTCCAGGTTAACACGCTACCCAAACTCAAAATGGCATCAGCCGTTCTAGATCTAGATTGGAAGCAACTTGAGCCAGTTTAGCGATATCAGTCGGATCGTCTAGATGCGGTATTATACCTAAAACTAGCGTATTTGTCAAAGACTGGATCAAATCAATTGGTGCAAAATCGGCAATTTCCCCATCCGAACAAGCTGTAACGCAATTGAGAACAATACCCTTGAGGTTAACTTTTGACTGACGGGCGAGAGCAACATTGGCGACAACTTGCCCTAAACAGCCCAATCTTACTGGCACCACCAAAACTGTCGGTAACGCCCAATCTCTAGCCACATCTGCAACTGTGAGTTCGTGAGTCACCGGCGTTCCCAGTCCGCCCAAAGCTTCCACCAAAACCCAATCTCGCTGCTGTCCCAAACTTATCATAGCCCGCCAAGCTCGTTTCAAATCAACCCAGCTGCCTTCTCTTTCTGCCGCCACTGGAGGCGCTAGGGGTGCCTGGAAGTAAAGCGGTGTAATTTCATCTAAAGATTGATTTAGGGCAAATAGCTGGCTATACAGTTCGCGATCGCCTACTCCTGTCTGAATTGGCTTTAAAATTCCCACACTTTCAGAAGAACGGTAAGTTTGCAAATAAGCCGCTAGCGCTGCTGTCAAAACTGTTTTTCCGGCGTTTGTATCAGTTGCAGAAATCAGGAGTGCGTTCATTAGTCAATTGTCAGTGATCAGTGGTCAGTTGTCAGTTGTCAGTTGTCATTGGGTTACTAATTTCAGATTTAAGATTTAAATCGGCAATCTCAAATCTTCCCTTTTCCAATGACCCTTGTGTTAATTGCGAATACTAATATCGACCGAAAATTTTGTTTTTTTATTTGCCCTTACATCGATTTGATATTCACCTGCATCATCTACTTTTGCCTCCCATTCTCCAAGCCCAGTGGCATTTTCCACCAGTTCACCATTTGGAGATCGAATATCCAATGTAGCTTCTCCGTTTTGAACTCTCACACTCAATATTTGACCCGACTGGACATTTACCAGATAGCGCTTAATCTTCTGGGGATTTGTCTCACCAGAAAAAATCTGCGTACCCGTTGCACCATCAGGAAAATCGAGCGGTTCGGCATCAATTGCCGCACTCGGAGATGGACTGTCACTGGGTATCGGCGTATCTGTCGGCGTAGGCGTTGGTGTATCTGTCGGTGTATCTGTCGGTGTGGGAGTTGGGGTTGGTTCTGGGTTGGTTAGACGCAGATCTAGCTTATATTCACTTTCTTGAACTCCTTTAATTGTAACTAACTGAATAACATAATTTCCATCAAAAGGAAGCGTACCTTCCCAGCGCCTCACTCGCTTCGACTTGTTGTTCACTGGTTCTTCATTTGGCCCTAGAACCGTCATCAAAACACCTTCTTTTTCCAAAGATGCACTTAATTTTTGTCCTTGTTCCCCAGTCACCATATAGTTAACAGTGGCGTTGGCTTTCAGCTTATCTGAAATAGAAAAATTGTCACCTTCTACTACGTCGAGGCGCTTGGTGTAGGTGACGGGTTCTGGACTGGGTGTAGGAGTGGAAGTTTCTGGGGTTGTTAGGGAAGGGTTGTCGCTATTAGAAAATATCTGTGCTGGTGAGGGCGGCGGCGTAGAAGTTTGCACCCGCACTTGACGGTTGAGGACGTAGCTTACCAATGCCCAAGATCCGACACCGGCTAATATTGCTAAGCTCATACCTACAATGGCGATCGCCCAAGGATTATCCCAAATTGAGTTATTAGTCGGTATAGTGACAGGAGCAGGCTTATGGGAGTGCGTCTGGTTTTCTGGGGGTGGGGGTGGGGTTTGCCCGCTCTGTACGGCGGGGGGAACTGCTGGCCTAGCTTCAGGACGACCTCCGACTGCGACAGTCTGCATCTGGGAAATATTACGGTTTGGAGGCGTATTTGCCTGTGGTGGCTTTTCTTGGGGCTGGGCATTTAAGGCGTCGGTAAGCGCCCGACCCACTTCACGGGCATCTTGGTAGCGATCGCTCGCTCTATAACTTAACATCCGATTCAACACTTCTGTCAGGCCAGAGTTAATCGGCGGTATCCACCGATACCAATTCCAGCTCAGCGTCGCTTCATCAAATAATACCTGCGGAGATTGACTGGTAAGCAAAACTACAGCCGTGACACCTAGAGCGTAAAGGTCGCTGCTGGGGTAAGCCCTGCCGGTTTGCATTTGTTCCAAGGGCGCATAGCCCATTTTTCCCACCATTGTTGCTGGTGGTGTAGAACTATACTGAAACCGGGTTACCAGTTCCTTGACTACGCCGAAGTCAATCAGCACGGGTAAGCGATCGCGATCGCGCAGTATGATATTGTCTGGCGAGATATCTCGGTGAATAATTCCCTTGCCGTGGATGTGGTTTAACACCGGCAGCAGTTGCTGCAATAGTTGCACAATCTCCGTTTCCGAAAATCTTTTCCCCTGCAACCTGCGTTCCTGAAGCAGAGTGCGATAAGTTTTCCCTTCCACATACTCCTGCACTAGAAACAACCGCCCATCTTGCTCAAACGTGGCGCGGAACTGAGGAATTTGCGGATGCTGAACTTGATAAAGTATGGTAGCTTCTCTTTGGAAAAGTTCCTTGCACTTCTCCAGAGAGTGGGCATTCGTCTGAGGCGGAATTAATTCCTTAAGAGCGCAAGGTTCGTTAAAGCGCCCCCGATCTTCTGCCAGATAAGTCCGTCCAAACCCCCCCTGACCCAAAATTTTAGCCAAGTGGTAGCGGTTTTGCAGAACAGTCCCAATGGGAAGCGGTGGTTGCATCGCGGTTTAATCGGTGGGCACAGGGTTAAGAGGAAATTCTTGACTGGAAGCATTTTAGCTTAACCGTCATAGAGCTAGAGCGTAGGGTGCGCGTTAACGACTATTATGTATCTCCTTCAGGCCGCTCAATCTCCTAGATTACCTTTTTCAAGGATTTTCGCAGATAAACTTGACGATTTGTGCAAACATATGTGAACTACCCACACTAAATCGAAGCGATTATAGTGTGGGCTTCTAACATCACAGAGGAATGCCTCAGAACAGACTTGCGTCCCATCTTTGGTCTTACTTCCCCTCCGTTAGCAGAAACGGCTGTTCCATCCGTCTGTAGTATCCTGATGCCCTCCGCTCTAATATTTGTTGCTGCATTACCATCACGGTCGTGACGAGTACCGCAATTAGGACAAGTCCACTCCCTAATATCAAGCGGTAACTTATCAATCTGGTAATAGCAATTAGAGCAGAGCTTGGAGCTGGGGAACCAACGGTCAATTTCAACCAACTTGCCACCTTTTTTCTCTAGCTTGTAAGCTAGGAAATTGACGAATATTCCCCATCCCGCATCAGATATGGCTTTAGCTAAATTGTGATTGCGTACCATGCCTTTGACATTAAGATTCTCTACTACGACAACTTGGTTTTCATTGACGAGCTTTCGTGAAAGCTTATGTAGAAAATCCTGACGGGATTTAGTTACCCGTTCGTACAATGCGGCTACAGTCTTTTTTGCTTTGTTCCTTGAATTACTTCCTTTCTGTTTTTTAGCTAGTTTTTGTTGCTTGCGTTTGAGGTTTTTCTCGTGTTTGGCTAGATGCTTAGGGTTATCATACTTGGAGACTTTGCAGCCATTACTCGTAATAGCAAAATGAGTCAATCCCAAGTCAATCCCAATTACTTTGCCTTCAATTGAAACAATCGGATTGTCGCCTTCACTCTCCGTCAATATTGAGGCAAAGTATTTCCCTGAAGGATCTAAGCTAACCGTTACGGTTTTGATTGTTCCTTCTATGTTCCTGTGTAGCTTGGCTTTAACTTTGCCAACTTTACCTGGAAACTGAACAAACCCATCAAGTACCAAGACATTTTGAGGATACTGAATTGATTGCTTACCATGCTTTGACTTGTAACGCGGGAACCTAGCACGACCTGCAAAAAAGTTTTTATAGGCAGTTGTTAGGTTGAGCGTTGTTGCTTGCAAAACTTGGCTATAACATTCAGACAACCAAAGTGTTTCCTCGGCTTTCTTGAGTTTTGGTAGAAAGGCATTGAGTGCTGACTGACCAAGGCTTTTACCCGTTTCTTTGTAAGTCTCAATTGACTTGTTTAGAGCATAGTTCCACCACCATCTGGCACAGCCAAAATGCTGAGACAGTGTGGTTTGTTGCTCTAATGTTGGATAAAGTCGAACCTTGACGGCAGTATGCAGCATCTCATTACCTCCTTACTGTATTATACACATGACAGTAAAACAGCTACAAAGATAAAGATTTGGAGATTTCCGTACCGTTCGGCTGAGGCTCACGGCGAAGCCTACAATCTCCCTGCCTTTCATCCCGCCGCTAAACTGGGTACAGTTATAGCGGGGGACAACAGGAGCGAGTAGTTAAATTATTTTGGTCTTGCCACTAATCTAGAGTTGGCTTTTAGCGGTCTGCAATTCACTTGATTGTTCGATCGAAAACCAAAAAGGTCTTAAGCCCCCCACTTTCAGTCGTGGACAAGAAAAAAACCTTTTGAGTATTGCAGAGCTACAGAACAACCGTCTGGGGGTCAATCCAAAATCCAAAATCCAAAATCTAAAATCGATTGACCTTAAGGAGAGTAGCGGCGGGTTTTAGGATAAATCTAAGTGGTTTAACGGAGATCGAGCGAACCCGTCTTCAACAATAATCTCTTTTCCTGAAAGGCTATCCGTAAAACCCGTCCCTTATACCCCAACTAGAGGTAATTAACGAGAAACAATATAAAGCCGCTAACTTAAACAAAAATTATAGAGAATATGGGCAAAATAGAATGATAAGATCTCAATGAACACGCTTCGAGGGTCTGCTGTGATCCGTTCTGCCACTTTGACGCTTCAGCCGACGCCACAGGTACTCTGTGCTAACAATCGCCTGAGATTGTTTTCTGGCTCAGCTAATGTGCCACTTGCTCAGGAAATTGCTCGTTACCTGGGTATGGATCTTGGGCCGATGATCCATAAGCATTTTGCCGATGGAGAAATTTACATCCAAATTCAGGAATCAATTCGCGGTTGCGATGTTTACTTGATTCAGCCAAGTTGCCGCCCTGTGAACGATCACCTGATGGAATTGCTAATTATGATTGATGCCTGTCGTCGGGCTTCGGCAAGGCAAATCACCGCAGTGATTCCTTATTATGGGTATGCCCGGGCCGATCGCAAAACAGCAGGGCGAGAGTCAATTACAGCCAAGCTGGTTGCCAACCTGATTACCGAGGCTGGGGCCGATCGCGTTCTGGCAATGGATTTGCACTCAGCC
The DNA here is from genome assembly GCF_023333595.1 of Argonema galeatum A003/A1. GTDB lineage: Bacteria > Cyanobacteriota > Cyanobacteriia > Cyanobacteriales > Aerosakkonemataceae > Argonema > Argonema galeatum. The sequence goes on along the minus strand of NZ_JAIQZM010000027.1, from coordinate 53,678 downwards.
CAGATTCAAGGCTATTTCGATATTCCCTTCGATCACGTCTACAGTTCGCCGGTAATCCTCGATTACCTAGAAAGCAAACAACTAACCGATATCGTTGTTGTCTCGCCGGATGTGGGCGGTGTGGCTAGAGCTAGGGCTTTTGCCAAAAAGCTCAACGACGCCCCGCTAGCAATTATCGATAAACGCCGTCAGGCCCATAACGTGGCCGAAGTTTTGAATGTCATTGGCGATGTCGCTGGTAAAACAGCGGTATTAGTGGATGACATGATCGACACGGGCGGCACCATTACAGAAGGAGCCCGCTTGCTCCGAGAGGAAGGAGCCCGTCAGGTTTACGCCTGTGCGACTCATGCGGTGTTTTCGCCCCCTGCAACTGAACGGCTATCGAGCGGTTTGTTTGAAGAAGTGATTGTGACGAATACGATTCCGGTTTCGGAAGCAGCTCGCTTTGAACAACTGACGGTGCTTTCAGTTGCCAATGTATTGGGCGAGACTATCTGGCGAATTCACGAAGATAGTTCTGTCAGCAGTATGTTTCACTAATTAGTCATTGGTCATCTCCTTTGAAAGAATGTAGAGACGTTGCATGCAACGTCTCTACAACGGTTACAGGTAACGCACCTTTAATTTCTGGAGATGTATATTAGTCCTTTGTTGTTAACCAATGACTAATGACTAATAACTAATGACTAACGCTGCTGGCTGCGAGGATCGAGAGCATCTCGCAAACCATCTCCCAGTAGGTTAAAAGCCAAGACTGTGAGGACAATCAGCAATGCTGGCGGCCAAATTAGCCAAGGTTGTAGCACCAAAATAGAAGCGTTGGTCGCCAGAGATAACATATTTCCCCAAGAAGGATCGGGCTGCTGGATTCCGAGTCCGATTAAGCTGAGAACCGATTCAGCGCCGATAAAACCAGGAACTGCTAAGGTGGCGGAGATAATTACGTAAGTAGCCGTCTGGGGCAAGACGTGGCGGATGATGATGTAAATAGGGTTGCCGCCCATAGCTCGTGACGCTTGTACAAATTCTCGTTCTTTAATTGACAGCACTTGTCCCCGGATCACTCGTGCCAACCCTGCCCAGCCAATGAATGCGGTGATGAACACAATTAAGAGAAACCGCTGGGCGCTGCTGAGTCCCGGCGGTAACACTGCGGCGAGGGCGACTAGGAGATAGATGCTGGGAATGCTCATCAGCACTTCCACGAAACGCATCAAAATGCTGTCAATCCAGCCACCAAAATAGCCAGAAATCCCACCGAAGAGTATCCCCAAGGGAAAGGAAATGGCAACTCCTACCCAGCCAATGCTCAGGCTAATCCGTCCTCCATGTACTAGACGAGTAAACTGGTCGCGTCCCTGTTCGTCAGTACCCAAAAGGTTAAACTTGGCTGACCCATCTGTGCCGAATAGATGCCAATTGCAGGGAATACCCCCAAAAATTTCTACTTCTTCAAATTTGGGTGGTATTGGCAGGCTCAGCCGAAACAAATAGTAAGTTGGCCCCTGAACAAATAGGCTTAGAGGTGAGGGTTTTTGCCAATCTACAATTAATTTGCGATCGCCTGTCGTAAGCTCTACCGGCCCTTGAGTAGTAGGATAGACATGAGGGCCGATAAACTTTCCCTCTGGCGTTTTCAAATAAATCTGCGTCGGTGGCAATAGCGAACCATTAGGCTGAGACGCATAAGCATCATAAGGTGCGACAAAATCAGCCGCAATTACTGCCAAATAGAAAACTAACAGTAACAAAGCTCCCAAACGAGCTAGAGGATTCTTTTTTAATTTCTGCCACCAGTTCATAAATCCCTATTATATAGCAACCGATGAGTCGGTTAGGACATTCTCAATTCCTGAAACTCTTGATTCTAGCCCCTTCTTCCCCTAGCCTAAGAGTGCGTGTTTTCTCTCCCCGGAGATCCCCCCCAGCCCAAGAATGAAAAGGGGGGACAATCCAGTCAAAGTCCCCCTTTTTAAGGGGGATTTAGGGGGATCTGACTCTAACTTGACACTTTGAAAACACGCCCTAGCCCCTAGCTATACCTGTTCAACCAGTCGCCTTTGTTCTTCCTCAGCCTTTTCGTGTTCTACCACAAACACATTCGAGTACAAGTTAGCAATGATTTGCTTGCCTTGCTGCGTCAACTGTAGATAACGAAGTGCATCTTTAATATAAGGATGAACTCCATGCCAGTAAAACTTAGAATAGTTCCTGCGTAGATCTCCAGGATGACGGTATCCCAAGGCTTTATTCACCCCAGTCTCTTCAAACTCGTAGAACAAAGAAGTAATTTTCTTGAGGTAGCGCGGATCGCTTAGTTGGCCAATTAAATCGGCGGCGCGAACCAACTCCGCATAGTTTACCGTATTCTGACGATCTTCAGCGGCGGGAACTGGGAAGCGAGTCAGTTCAATATTACGCTTAATTGTATGAGCATCAATTAGCTTGTGACCGCCAAAGCGTTCATCGATAAAGAGTTTTGCCCGGTCTACGTGATAAGGGGTAAGGCTAGCATCCGAAGCCCCAAAACGCAGAGAAATCATCCCGCCGTCTTTTCCAGTCGCATACAATCCGTCGGCTTCTATATCTTGACGGCAAACTCCTTTGACATATCCAATGTCATGACATACCAGCGAGATAATGCAGTGTAACCAATCTTCACAGGAAACACCACCCTCGCGGATATGTCTTCCGCGTAAGATCTCCTGTCCGACTAAAGTCACAAGGATCGTATGTTCAACGTCGTGATAGAGGGCGTCGCTGTTGGCGATATTTTCCAGCGCCATGCTTCCGGCCCAGCCAATAATGTCTCCGTAGTCGGGCTTGAATCCTCCATAGGTGCGGCGGTAACCGTCTCGAAGCTTTTCTACGAAGGTGTCAATCAGAATTTCTGTGGCATTAAACATACTGGTTACTCGTTTGTGCTGGGGGCTGTGTCAGGAGAGAATTGCGAGATATTAATATTTATTATCTTTACTATTCTTATTCAATTTAGCGAAAAAAACCACTTGTTAGAGAGCGAATATTATGCTACATCTCTTTGCCCCAGCAGCCGATCGGCATTTGCGTATAGGTAAGATTATCCAAGGTTGCATCAAAATGTGCTACACTTAAATGTAAATGCGGGTGTAGTTCAGTGGTAGAGCATCTGCTTCCCAAGCAGAATGTCGTGGGTTCGAGCCCCATCACCCGCTCTCTAGAGTCTCCCTCTTCTCCAGTTCGATCGGCTAGTGACTAATTTCGACAAAGTGGTACACGGAAGTGGTACACGCTGGTTGGCTAAAAAATTTCTGGCAACCGGGAACCGCTTTTGATACTACCAGCTACTATGCTGGTAGCTTGTATAATGGGCCTTGGCAACGAAACCCAACTTATTAGTTTGGTGGTGTTGGGTTTCGCTTCGCTCTACTCAACCTACGAATGATTAGCTCAATTATAAGTAGGGGAGAGCCAAATGGATAAAGTCGAGCTAAGGCGATGCACTTGTGGTTGCTGCACTACAGCAATTAATCAAAGGCTCTTTGGCTACTTTCTCCAGTCCGACTGACTTTAACAGTTCTTGCCATGAAGCTGCAAGGGCGGGATAATTAGGATCGCTGAGTGGCAGTTCGAGTATAGTTGTGACTGCTTCGTACCATATCCCATTTTTTGCATACAGGGCTAGACGATCGCGCTCTTGTTGAGTCTGCTTTAGCTGTTCGGCTAGAGTTGAACTCGGTTCAATTCGTTGCACCCATCCTTCCACAAAAGGATCGTTAATTGGATCGGCGATATTGCATCTGAGTGCCAATTGCCACTTATAATTTTTATCTTTTTCTAAAGGCGGTATATTCAATTCTGCAAAGGGACTGAAGCTGACAATACCGGCTTTGCCGGTAATGGCAAAGGTTTGTCGGTAAATATCTAGATCCTGTTCGTCCTTGAGAACAAATTCTACTGTACGTGCGGAAGTTGCAGGAATATAAAAGAAGAATTTCGGATTGCTTCTCACCGTTAATCCGAACTTATTTGCTGGCATCAATGCAGTTAAAGAGAGTTTGGCGTCTGGGTCATTTGCACATTGGCTACCACGCGATGCCCCACCGGCGGTGCTACTAGGTGCCCCTCGGTTTGGAGGCTGAAATGCCTGTGCAACTTCCCAACTACCAGGTATCCTTTGGGCTTGTATCTGCTTTTGCTGTGCCTGTACCAACGCTTGCAAGCGAGGGATAAGAAGGAATCCCAGAGATAGGGTGAAGGAAAGCGTTGCCAGATGTAGGAGGTTTTTTTTCCAACCCATAAAGATATCTGCTTGTGGAACAATGATTAAATCGGCTGATTTGTCAAACAAACAAAAGGCGAGATTATTTTGCCTTCAGTTGACCGAAAACCAAAAAGGTTTCAAGCCCCCGACTTTGAGTCGTGGAGAAGAAAAAAAACCTTTTCAGTATTGCAGAGCTACCGAAAGACCGTCTGGGGGTCAATCCAAAAACCTAGAATCCAAAATCATCCGATCGATTGACTGCAAAATTGGCATCGCCGTATGTATGAATTAATTCTAGTGTACTACTAGATCTAGGACGAATGGCAGCTGACCAAATGTTCCGATCGATCGCCTCACCGCCAAACTACGCCCCTGCTGGGACGGGAAATATTTCCGAAAGGCGCTGCTGAAGCAACTGGGGAAATTGGGCGTAGTATTGTTGGTTGAGCGGGGAGGGGTGAGGAAGTGGCATAAGCGTTACCAGACGTTGATGCAGATTGCCTAGCTCGTCTTTGGCTTGCAGTGTGACTGGAAGACTGGCGGTATAGCGATCGGGCCTTTCAAAAAACTCCGCTGCAACTCCTTTGCCAGCATAAGGGTAAAACCATTTGAAAGCTTCATTACCTAGCGTGATAATGCGATCGCCTTGCCAATTCATTACCAGCAAACGCTCCAGAAAGGGACGAAACCGTTTCTTCACAGGCTCCGAGTAAGCTTTGTTACCGGGTGGTTTGTAAGGAACCGTGTTGGTGAGGAGAACGCGATCGAGAACGGCTTGCAAATCTTCACTGTTACTCGGCTCTTTGCCATAGATAGCCCGGTACAGACCCCGACGTACCAGCTTGCCAGCAGCGCCGTAGAGCGGTTGACGCGCAGATACTTCATCTTTGCCCAAATCCCGCGCAAAAAAGCACAGCTGGCTTTCTAGATTGCCTGCATAGAGAATTGGCACAGTCGGCTTTAAACCCGCAGCAAGATAGACTGGTTCATCAATGGGAAAGGCAGCACTTTCCGCTTCTTGCTGTATTTCTGCTATTAATTGTTCGATACTTGACATAGAAACTCACCTTGTGAATCCGTTTTAAAAGTTTATAATTCAGTATCCCACTTCAACCGCGATCGATAAATCCCACTTCTTACCTTATATTACTTAACAGCCTGTGTAGCAGCCCAGGCCCCAAGTTTAATAGGGGATTGTAATGATGGCTTGAAATACGGCGAAGGAGGGATTTCTCCACTTCGCTCAATGGCTTGTTTGATGTTATTGAGAACTTCTCCACTTGCGATATTTGAGGCATTTTGCAATGCCAAAACTCCGACCTGCCGACCAAACTCGCTAGGTGTGTCTAATATTTTACAATCAGGTTTCAAAGTTAGGATATCTTCATAAATAGTTATACCAAAACGGTTTGTGAACTTACGTTCCTGCCATCGTTCAATATTAAAGCCAGCGCCTCCAACAGCACAAAGAGCCAGTAAATGACTGTTATTAAAAGCTATTCCTCGAACTCTGGACTCTCGACCCATGACAAAAATTGCTGTTCCATCTGGATGCAGAATCCGCCGAAGCTCGGCTAATACTAGCATCAAGTCTATACAGAATTGTACCGGAGTCATAAAACGATTTCCACGGTGCTTTCGATTCGAGCCCATTTCTGACGGAGCAATGTCAAGTAAATGCCACCCCAACATCTCCATTGCTTTACGGTAGTTCTGATGATAGTTAAAAACATTTATGTAGGGTGGTGAACTTATTACTAAGTCTACACTTTTTTCAGGTAAAGGTAATCCCCGCGCATCACTCATAAAAACATGGCAAGGGCGAGAAGTAAATGAAAGATTGCTTACAATGGCGCGGTTGCGTTCGTAGCTTAATTCAAAATTTTCCCCTGTAAGAACATCGCCATTTCCCATAGCCAGCGTAACGGTCGTTAATAGCAAAGAGTGTAACATCTCATCACTGGCTGCTTCGTTCAGTAATCGCATAGCTGCTTTTTTGATTGATTCATTTGGCGGTTGGTTTTTCGGTATTCTAAAGAGAGTTGGGGGGAGATAGTCGCCAATATGCTTTTCAATTAGTTCTTCGGCAACAGTGAAGATCCGACTGCGTAACCGAATGTTTATATTAGCAAACTTTGCCTGTCTTGCAAACAAAATAGCAGCAGGATTAATCTCGCTGCCATAACACTTAAGACCCCGGCGGCTTGCTTCAAAAAGGGTTGTCCCGCTACCTACAAATGGATCGATAACTACAGTGTCGTCTTGAGCGTAGGCATCGAGAAGAAGGTCAACTAAACCTGGGGAAAACTGGCCTCTCCAAGGATAAAAACTTGTTCGCTCCCTATCCATAAGATCGAGTTTGTTTTGAGGCATGAAATTCCTATCAATTGGAAATGATGCAATTTTTTCAGCTAGGTTACTCAAATAAAACATAACTTTAGAAGTACCCTCTAGCCAATACTTCATCCTCTTGTAAGACGGTTGCACCGAACAGATTCCTCATATGATTGACGAAGCGCAAAACCCTGTCTTCACGTATTGGATTACTAAGAAGAAACTCTTGATGTGAGTCTCGCTGCTTTTTTCGATCGCTGGATTTGGCGAACTTGTGGCGAACATCCGATGCCAACCTTTTGCCCCGGAGAATAATCACCTCATCAATATTGGTATCGGCAGTGCTTATTGGTGGCATATCCAACCACTCGCAAAGAATATAGTAGCGCGAACCCGGAAACGCCATCTTTAGGTCGCGGGCAGTGCCTAGCAACCCTGGAAACATTGTACTATCTAGGTTAGTTTTGCACTCCGCAGCAAGAAACGCAAAATATATTTTAAGGGTCACGGTGTCGTTTGCCGGAAATTTTTTGTCAAAAGAAGACTTTAGGTAGGCCGTGCGACCTACTGTAAAATCCTGATTCTTTTTGCGAATCTGAAGACCAGCACCCTTTTGTGGCGAAGTGAGAGTGGTTGTAAAGTAAGCGCCTGCAAAAGTTGTCTGCGGGCCAGTTATATAAATCTGCCCTTTCAAGGCAGGGATTATAGCAGGGTCAACTAATCGAGGTAAGAACTCTTCAAGAATCGAGTTGTCCAGCTTTAGTTGTCCTCGCTGACGGTAGAGGAAATCTGCCTCGCTGTCCCAAATAAGTTCAACCTCAACAAACGTTTTGTAGTCGTTAAGGGTATTCACCAAAGCCTTAACCTTTTCGTCACCCTCAGAAGTGATTCCATCCATAGATTTAATCCATTCTCGGTACTTCGCAATCGTGTTTTGAACGCTCTCCTTATCTGCCTGTGGAAGCTTCTGATTACTTAAAAGTTTTTGAAGTTTGTCATAATGAGGTGTGAGGCTATCTGGTTGGACGGGCAAGAGGTCTTTTTCTTCACTCTTTAGGTCTTCTTCGGTGATAGAATTAAGTTCTTCCATGTAATTCGTTTTTCAGAAGATAAAATGAATTTGCAGAGGTAGTGTTCCTAATAAACTTTACCACTAAAACATACTTTGCTTATGACTGAGCCATTAATCGAACTCAAGGGAATTAGCAAGTCCTTTGGTGACACTGTAGTACTAGATGAAGTCGATCTGAAGATTTACCAAGGCGAAGCACTGGGTATTATCGGCCCATCCGGTACGGGAAAATCGACGATTCTGCGGATAATTTCTGGATTGTTGGCTCCCGATGCAGGCGAAATTTATATTCAGGGACAAAAGCGGCTGGGGTTAGTCGAGGATGCAGTAGATCCGATCGCGATTGGGATGGTGTTCCAGCAGGCGGCTTTGTTCGACTCGCTGACGGTGGAGGAAAACGTCGGCTTTGTGCTTTTTCAACATTCTAAACTGCCGCGCCACATAATTCGAGAACTTGTCAACCAAAAGCTGGAGATGGTAGGGTTACCAAGGATTGGCGATCGCTATCCGTCTCAGTTGTCTGGCGGGATGCGTAAGCGGGTGAGTTTTGCGCGTGCGATTATGTCAAATCCAGAAAATTCTGAAGATACCCCAGAAGTTTTGCTGTACGATGAGCCTACAGCCGGATTAGACCCAATTGCTTCAACGGTGATTGAGGATTTAATCCGCCAGTTGCAGTGTCAGGACGGCGGTTGTGGCACTTATGCGATCGTCACCCACCAAGATAGCACCATCCGTCGCACTGCCTCTAGAATTGTTTGCCTCTACCGAGGTAAAGTGCAGTGGGAGGGTAGCGTCCGGGAGATCGATACGACCGAAAACCCTTTAATACGGCAATTTTTTAGCGGTAGTGTAGAAGGCCCAATTCAAGTAATCGGTTAAGATAGCTCTGGACAAGTCAATTTTGGATTTTGGATGAAACCGTTACTTGTCAAGCCTGACAGTCTTTGGTTCTCACAAGCTCTAAAATCTAAAATCTAAAATCTAAAATCGGCTGGGGAGGAGGAAATGCGATCGCGAACAGTTCGAGAAGGATCTGTTGGTCTGTTGTTCTTACTGGGAATTGGCGTATTTGGTGCATTGTTTTTGTGGTTGCGAGGGACATATTTTGGCGATCGTACCTACAAAGCTACAGTTGAATTCGCAAATGCAGCGGGTATGCAAATAGGGACGCCAGTGCGGTATCGTGGCGTCGCCGTTGGCAAAGTTACAAACATCAAAGCAGGTGCAAATGGAGTTGAAGTTGAGATTGAAATTACTCAACCAGATTTGGCAATCCCTCGCGATGTTGCAGTAGAAGCCAATCAGTCAGGTTTAATTAGCGAAAACACGATCGACATCATACCGACAAACTCCGTACCGCTAAATCTTCAAGGCGCTAACCCATTAGACCCCAACTGCAAAGACAGCAACCTGATTATTTGTAATAACGCACGTTTGCAGGGTCAAGTTGGCATCAGCCTCGACGAATTTATTCGCGTCGCCGTTCGCTTTGCTAAAGTGTACAGCGATACCAAGTTTTTTGATAACATCAACTCAGCAGTTGAAAACACATCAGTGGCGGCGCAGGGAGTCACACAAGTGACACGGGAACTCTCCAGTTTGCTCGGCGCGGTAAAGCAAGATTTAAGAAACGTATCGGCAGCTGCAAATGCCGTTAATCAGACTGCCAACAAATTCGGAGGAACTGCCGAAAGACTCAATCAAACTATTGTCGGATTCCGAGAAACTCCTGACCGACTTAATCAAACTATTGCTAAATTCGGACAAACGCCTGACCGACTTAATCAAACTATTGCCAAATTTGGAGGAACCGCCGATCGACTTAATCAAACTATCGCCCAATTCGGAGGAACTGCTGGTAAACTTAATCAAACTGCTGATAAATTTGCGATAACTGCCAATCAAATTAATGGTACTGTTAATCAAACTGCCAATCGATTCGGTGTAACAGCAGACAAATTTGGTCGCGTTGCCGATCGAGTTTCTGTAACTGTCGATCGACTTGATTCAACCGCTACTCAAACTGCCAATAAATTCGGTACAACAGCCGATGAATTGCGTTTAACAGCTACTCAAGCCAGCGGTTTAGTAACCAACCTCAATAATCTAATTACAGCCAATCAAGCTACTCTCGTTAACACGCTAAATAATCTCAGCCAAACGAGCGAGCAACTTCGCGTTACAGTTGCCAATTTAGCGCCTGCGATCGATCGCGTCACCCAAGGAGAATTGATCCGTAACTTAGAAACTCTATCTGCCAATGCGGCACAAGCTTCAGCCAACTTACGCGACGTTTCTAATTCTCTCAATAGTCCGACAAATTTGCTAGTGCTGCAACAGACTTTAGATTCGGCTCGCGTCACGTTTCAGAATGCACAAAAAATCACATCTGACCTAGATGAGTTGACAGGCGATCCAGCTTTCCGCAATAATCTACGCAATCTGGTTAATGGATTGAGTGGTTTGGTATCTTCGACAGAGCAACTACAGCAGCAAGTTGAAGTAGCGCAGTTCTTGACTCCTATGGCGGAAGCAACGAAGATGCAGATTCCTGAAATAACTGGTCATATAAATTCCGCTTCTGCTAACCATTCACCTATACCGATCCCAACCCCGATTGCTGAAAATAAGCTAAATAAGTAGGTGAGCGTAAATAAACTGAACTTCCAGAAACCCGGTTTCTTGGAGAAACCGGGTTTCTAAGGGCCTGAAGTTTTACGTTTAATTATGCCCACCTACTTCAATTAGGCCATAGGCGCTAGCTTGTCTGAAAATAAAACGTTTTTAAACTACTATAAATTTTATCATGACCAGATGCTGTTGTTAGAGGCTCTGCCTCCACTATGGGTGACGAGGGTACTTCTTAGGTATGTTGTTGCGCTTCAGCGCTATCTTAAAGAGCGCTGAAGCGCAACAACATACCTAAGATTTAACTATGACACCAGACGTGACCGCGCTCCAGCACGGTCACGAGGGTGGAATTATGCCCAATCCTCGGTGTCGCTATTTCGAGTTTTATAAACTTGGCCTTTTTCATGAATTTTGCGAGTAATTTCATAAAGCTGTTCTTCGCTCATATCCCACTTTTGGAGAACTTTTTCTAAGTCTTTCTGGATATCTGGAGCGCCTGGAAAGCCACGGTAGCGAATTTTTAGTCGCGCTAATTCGGCTTGCTTGTAGTCATTTGGCTGTCCTGACAAAAGGTTATCAACGATTTTGCGATCGGCCCAATATTGCGGATGCTGCTGTTCTTTAGTCATTGGTCATTGGTCAGTGGTCAGTGGTCAGTTGTCAGTTGTCAGTTGTCAGTTGTCAGTTGTCAGTTGTCAGTTGTCAGTTGTCAGTTGTCATTGAATTAGCAGCAGCGATATGCTTGGCTAAAAGTTCTTCAAAAACCGCGTACATATCTTGTGCAACCTTTTTCGGGTTCCACAACGTTGATAAAGTTTCTGGCTGTTTAGATTGCACCAGTTGCTCTCGGATTGACAGCCTTAAATCGTGGTTATTACCCAACTGAATTCCCCAATCTGTATACTCTGACCAACTCTTAGCCGCACCAGATGAAATGAAGAGCGTTTGCAGGAAAGAATACCCCATCCTAGAAAGATACGGATCGCCATATCTAGTTACCACTGGGAGATTAAACCACAACGCTTCTAGGTTATGCGTCCCACCATTATAAGGGTAGGAATCGAGCAAAACGTCCGCAATTTTGTAAATCATTCTATGTTCTTCTTCTGTCTTGCTTATCGACACAAATTTGAGGCGGTGAAACCCAACGCCAATTTCTTCGCATCCTTTCTGATAAGCCGATTTAATTACTTCAGGATCGCCAGTATGACCTTTATATATCAACACGCTATCTGGGACGCGCTTGAGGATTTCGATCTGAGCTTTGATTAACTCTGGATTCAATTTATATGCTGGCGCAACGCACAGGTAGACTACCTGATCTTCAGCTATCCGCAAGCCTTTTCTGGCAGCTTCTCGATTCACGGCGTTGCATTCAAATCCAGAAATTGCCACAAATGAATCTGGCATACGGATTAACTGTTCGCGGTAGTATTGTTCTACGCCAGCAGGATGCGTGTGCCGGTCACATAGGAAGTAATTAGTCGCATCTGTAAATGGTGCTTCAAATCCTAACCACGTCATACATATTGGCGCTGGTTTTTTATGGATAATATCGACTTGAATTGGCACTGTGAGAGAATCCAAGTCGATTAATATATCCACTTTATCTTGTAAGATTTGCTCGATCAGATCGTTAGTATCGGCTGCGCCGTTTAGATATTTTATGGGTCTATATAGTTTTGTACAAGCTTGTTCAAACAACTTAGTTCTATCATCGGGTTTGCGATCGCCTGTGGCATACAAATAGACGTTCTGCGTCAGGTTGAACATTTCTCGGATGATGTCATAACTGCACCAGCCTACAGAATGTCTGACAAAGTAACTGGATAAAAAGCCTATTCTTAAGGATTTTGAACCCCGCTCTTTGGGCTGAATATGGGAAATTTGACTTGGCTTTGCATCGATCACTTTTTCGACATATTGTTCGCCTATAAGTTTAGCCAGTCTCAAATTAGCCTCTATATCGTCCCGCAAGTAGTTGATATTAAATAATACTTGGGTGTAGACAATTGTTATTTCTTCTGGCTTCAATTCTTTCAGGCGCTTGTAAATTAGTGGTTCTATTTCCAAAAATTTATCTCTGGCAATTTGATTTAGGCCGGATTTGATATAAGTGTTGATAAAGGTCACGGCAGCAATTAGCTGGCCGGTTTCCCCACAATTGAGTATGTAATTATCCGCTGCTTCTCTTAAAATCCCAAAATTAGAATTATTGGGAGGGACGCTGATTAAATGCAACATACACAAATGGGCAAGCAGCCGATCGGGTTTGAGTTCAATGGCTTTCTGAAGGGTGTTTATTGCATATTTGAACTTCTCGGCATTAAGCTCGCCTTGTTGATAACTTTGCCGCTGTACTGCCATGCCGATGTTATAGTAAGCTTCGGCCAAGTCGGGTTGCAGCTCGATCGCTTTTTGGAACTGGGCGATCGCTTCCTCAAACTTATCCTGTTGCGCCAGAACCGCGCCGATGTTATAATGAGCCCGCGCCGAGTCTGGTCTAAGTTTAAGTACTTTCTGGTACTGGACGATCGCTTCAAAAAACCGCTCTTGTTCTACAAAAGCATTGCCTAACTGGTTGTAGGCTTCCGCATAATCCGGTTTGAGATCGATAGTTTTTTGGAAATGGCCGATCGCTTCTTCGATCTGGCCTTCTTGCTTGAGCGCTGTACCCAAGTTAAAGTGTGCTAAGGGGTAATCCTGTTTTAGTTGAATCGCTCGTTTGTAATATCCTCTAGCCTCTGACCACTTGCCCTTTTTCCCTACAGCCGTTCCCAGATCGTTGAGACTTTCGGCGCTAAGGAGTTGTGGTTTGAGTTCTAAAGCCTTTTGCCAGTAAGGAACTGCCTCATCTGACCGTTCTTGCTGCATTAAAACATTTCCCATATTCCAGTGGGCAGCTGCCATCTCTGGTTTGATGGCGAGCGCTTTTTCATAGTACGCGATCGCTTCAGTAGGCTGACCCAGCTTAGAAAGCATTGTACCTTTGTTGACAAGGGCTTCTGCAAACTCCGGGTCGATCTCCAGCGCCTTGGAGTAAGCGCCCAAAGCCTCTTCTATCTTGCCCTCAGCTTGCAGACCGTTGCCCAGAGTCTTGTATGCTAGGGCAAAGTCCGGTTGCAGCTTCAGGGCGAGTTTGGCGGATGCTGTCGCTTCAAGGAATCTCCTTTGCAGCAAATAAACTTCACCGATCTCGTGATGTACCTGGGCGTAGTCTGGTTGAATTTCCAGCGCCTTTTGGTAGCTTTCTATCGCCTCATTTAATTTTCCCTGGCTTTTGAGCTGGTTACCAGTTTCGCAGAAGTTTTTAGCTGTTTGGGGTGAATGAAGTTCCGATTGCATCCTTGACGCTGCCCTCAACGCGGTAAAGTTAACGCTGGAGTTAATTCTAATCTGTGATTGACAATTTGTGAGGTCAAGTCGGGAGATGGGGAGAGAATGACCACTGACCACTGACCACTGACCATTGACCACTGACCACTGACCAATTACCAAAAAGGAGTTTTCGTAATGAGTGCAGAAATAGACGCCACTACGTTGATGAAACAGCAAGTTGGCAAAGCCGCCGCAGACCGCGTACAGTCAGGTTCTATAGTGGGACTGGGGACGGGATCTACTACAGCTTACGCGATCCAGTTTTTGGGCGATCGCCTTAAATCTGGGGAATTAAAAGATATCATAGGCGTCCCCACATCGTTTCAGGCGGAAGTGCTGGCTAAACAGTACGGGATTCCACTGACGACACTGGATGCGATCGATCGGATTGATATTGCGATCGATGGCGCTGATGAAGTTGACCCCCAACTCAATTTAATCAAAGGTGGCGGTGCCGCCCACACCCGCGAAAAAATCGTGGATAGTCTAGCCGACCTGTTTATTGTAGTTGTGGACAGTTCCAAACTGGTAGACAAACTGGGATCTACCTTCAAGCTACCAGTGGAAGTGATACCGATGGCATACGCACCCGTAATGCGTGCCATTGAAAAACTGGGCGGTAAGCCAGAATTGCGTATGGGCGTCAAAAAAGCTGGTCCGGTGATTACCGACCAAGGCAACATGGTAATTGATGTCAAATTTGACACTATTGACAACCCAGCCGAACTGGAAAAAACGCTCAATAACATTCCCGGTGTTTTGGAAAATGGCTTATTCGTAGGCGTCACGAATTTGGTGCTGGTAGGCGAAGTCAAAGATGGGCAGCCCAGCGTGCGCGAGATTTCCTAATCTGGTCGTCATTAGTCAGTCAGTAGGGGCGAAGCATTCGGGCAAGAAAGATCGAGTTTTAGTCCACAATTTATGGCCCCGAATGCTTCGCCCGTACAAGTCAGTAGTCATTAGTTAAAAACTCCCGTTAACCATTGCTTACAAATACCAATGACTAATGACTAATGACTACCGACTAAACCTAAAATTTCCTTAGTGATACGATCGGCCTCTTGGGTGGGTAAGTTAAAGGTAGCAGTACAGTTGGTGTTCTTTCCCCTTGTGGCTTGAAGAAATTGGTTGTTTTGACCGGAACGCCGGACAGTAATTTTCTGGCTAGGTGCATTTACAGGATATTGGTAGCAGGCGATCGCATAACGGAGTATGGGTGCGTAAACCCTGATGGTGTATAACCTACAACTTCCAGAAAGCTTTACCTACGGACATCGCTTCCAACAGGCGGTCTATACAGCGTGCTACCGGCGCGATCGCTCTCAAAACCTTATATTATAACACATTTGTTGCAAATCTCAACAAAAAGTGCCGAAAAATCTGCCATTAGGCGTAAAATCTCGTAAAATGATAATTCAACTACTTAAGTGGGGTAAGCTAAGCTACGAATAATAATAGTCAGTAGTTTTACTTATGAAACGACAATAAACCTGCTACTTTGACGAAATACTTGGCATGGTAGCAGGCGATCGTCTGCTCATATCGCTTCTGTTTGCATCAAAACTGCAAACCCAATGCAGGGAAAATATTTTATTAGGGCCCCACAACCGCCTTACTCCTAAAAAACCAATTGTATATGGTTATTGTTAAAGCGGTTTCTAATTAAGCAGAGAATACAATCTATCATTTTTGCCTAAAATATGTGAAAAAAATATGAACTTTTAATAAAAATTTAATAACATCTGGTAACAATAGGAGACTAAATGGTAAAATAACATATGTCAGGGGGCTAGACAGTATCTACATTAAAATACAAATGCGATTCAGAAGTGTATCCAATTAGCATGGAAATTTCAATCGGAATCGCCTAGTGAAAAAATGCTTTTGTTTTAGTGTGTCTACCTGTGAGGCTATAAAAAATTGGTCGCTTTTAACAGAA
The DNA here is from genome assembly GCF_023333595.1 of Argonema galeatum A003/A1. Classification (GTDB taxonomy): domain Bacteria; phylum Cyanobacteriota; class Cyanobacteriia; order Cyanobacteriales; family Aerosakkonemataceae; genus Argonema; species Argonema galeatum. The sequence goes on along the minus strand of NZ_JAIQZM010000027.1, from coordinate 38,075 downwards.
CTTTTGGCAATAACATTATAGATGGCTCATCCCAGGCTGAGAGCATTTTTGCGATGGAAGGGGATGACACCATTTTTGCGATGGAAGGGGACGACATTGTTAACGGCAACGAGAACTCAGACATCCTCAACGGTAACCAAGGCAGAGACCTAGTTCGTGGAGGGCAAGACGACGATCTTGTGCGGGGAGGAAAAGATGACGATATCGTCTATGGCGATTTAGGCAACGACACCGTTTATGGCGATTTAGGCAACGACACCGGCTATGGCGGCGTGGGAGATGACCTATTAGTTGGCGATCGAAATCTAGGCACAGACTTTAACCAAGATGGCAACGACGTTTTATATGGCGAAGAAGGCAACGACGAAATCTTTGGTCTAGGTGGCGACGACCTCCTATTTGGCAACCAAGACGCAGATATTATTAACGGCAACGAAGGCAACGACACAGTTTGTGGCGGTCAAAACGACGACCTTGTGCGCGGCGGTCAGAACAACGACTTGTTATTTGGCGACAAAGGTAACGACACCGTTTATGGCGATTTAGGTGATGACACAGCCGAGGGTGGCTTGGGAGATGACCTATTAGTTGGTGATGAAGGAATAAATACAGACTTTAACCTAGATGGCAACGACGTTTTATATGGCGGAAAAGGCAACGATACCGTCTACGGTCTAGGTGGCGACGACTTCTTATTTGGCAACGAAGACTCAGATATTATCAACGGCAACGAAGGCAACGACACTATTTGTGGCGGTCAAAACGACGACCTTGTGCGCGGCGGTCAGAACAACGACTTGTTATTTGGCGACAAAGGTAACGACACCGTTTATGGCGATTTAGGTGATGACACCGCCATAGGTGGCCAAGGTGATGACCTATTATTCGGCGATATAGACATAAACTCTAGCCTTAATGGCAACGACGTCCTCTTTGGCGGACAGGGTAACGATACTATCTGCGGTTTAGGCGGCAATGACATCATCAACGGCAACGAAAACTCAGATTTAGTCTACGGCAATAAAGGTCAAGACATAGTTCGCGGCGGACAAGGTAAAGATACCATTTGGGGAGGTCAAGACAACGACCTACTCTATGGCGACCAAGGCAACGACGTTTTGTGGGGAGATTTAGGCGCAGATAGCCTCAGCGGCGGTAGCGGCGACGATGTATTTGTTATTGGCAGACGCGATGATGTCCCAGGTTTTCGCACTACAGGTGGCCTCAACATTAGTAATGCCGACTACATCGCAGACTTTGGCGATGGTTTAGATTTAATTGGCTTAAGTGGTGGACTAACTTTTGACGACCTAAACATCTTTCAAGGAAGCGGTGAAAATGCAGGCAATACCCTAATTCAGGACAAAGGCACCGGAGAGTTTTTGGTGAATTTGAAAGGGGTAAATAGCAGCACCCTTACTAAGGCTAACTTTACCTATTCTACGATAAGAATAGACAGCTACTTACAATTTAGTCAGCCGACATACCGGGTGAGAGAAGACGGCAGACCAGAAACATTAGTAACGGTAACTCGCACAGGCAGTCTTGAAGAAGCAGTAAGTGCGATCGCGTTTTTAACCGACGCCACTACCAAAGCAGCTTCTGACTACAACGCCACCCCTATCCAGGTGAATTTTGCCCCTGGAGAAACAGCAAAAACCTTAATTATCCCCATTGTCAGCGATTCTATTCTAGAAGGCGACGAGACATTTAACATAGCCTTGGGTTTTCCCAACAACGGTGCCACTATTGCATCGCCCAAAGTAGCTGATATCACAATTGTAGATAGTAACAGTACATCGCTATCTAACGCAGGCACCCTTCAGTTGAGTAACCCTCTCTATGGTGTTAGTGAAGATGGCACACCCTTCTCATTAATCACAGTAATACGCAGTGGCGGTAGTAGCGGTGCGGTAAGTGTAAGAGTGCTAGTCAACGGTGGTAATGCGATCGGCAGCGCCCCACCTTTAGTATCACCCGCAGACTTCAGCAATAACCCCATCCTAGTTAGCTGGACAGATGGAGATACTGCCCCCAAAGTTATCACCATTCCCATCCTTGATGACACAATTATTGAAGGTAACGAAAGCGTTAGCTTAAACTTAAGCGACCCCACCGGAGGCGCAATAATTGGTTCGCAAAATAGCGCCATTCTCACCATAGTAGATAACGACTTTTCCCAATCACCCAGCACTGGTCAACCGGGAAATCTATCATTTACCGCCGCCAGTTACAGCGACAACGAAGGTAACGGCAGCACACCCAACAAAATCGTTGCCACCATCCAACGTACAGGCGGAAGCGATGGCGTAGTCAGCGCCCAAGTACAGTTAGATAATCCACCTGGAAGTGCTACCGACGGCAGCGATTACATCAACATTTCCCCGATTACAATTACCTTTAACAATGCTGAAACTTCCAAAACTGTCAGCATCCCCATTGTTGGAGATACCACTGTTGAACCGGATGAAACGATTAACCTGAGATTAGCTACTCCCATAGGTGGCGCAACTCTTGGCAGTCAGCAAACAGCCACTTACACGATTATAAATGATGATAGCCCCATCACCATAAACGGCCCAGAAATTGATGTCGTGGATGGGGGAATAACAATACCCGATAATACGGGAAGCGTTAATTTCGGTACGGCTACTGTTGGCACGCCTCTGACAAAAACCTTCATCGTCAAGAATTTAGGTACTGCTAACCTGACCCTCGGTGCAATTAGCAGTTTACCAACAGGTTTCACTCTGGTTAATCCATTCGCAATCACAACTCTAACTCCGGGTAGCACAACAAGCTTCAATGTGAAACTTGATGCTGCTAACACTGGTAGTTATAACGCTACCATTTCCTTTGCCAATAACGATGCGGATGAAAATCCTTACAATTTCAACATCAGCGGAATTGTCAACCCACCCGCAACCAATGCGGAAATTCAAGTCCTTGATAGCAGTACTGACATCATTGATAACACCACAACGCCGATTAACTTTGGCACGACTACTGTTGGTATACCCATTACCAAAACCTTCACTGTCAAAAACTTGGGTAATACGGCGCTTAATTTGATCGGTTGGACATTGCCAACCGGATTCAGCGTTGTGGGAACTCTGCCTGGAAGTATAGGCGCAGGAAGTTCAGCTACTTTTGATGTCAGATTGGAAGCTATTACTGGTAATCCTTACCAAGGAAATATATCAATTGGCAACAACGACAGCGATGAAAATTCCTTTGACTTTGCCATTGCTGGAACGGTAACTCCCATACCGCCAACAAGTCCAGAAATTCAAGTTTTGGATGGAAATAGCGACATCGCTGATGGAACTACAACCCCCATAAACTTCGGTACGACTCCTCTGGGTGTACCCATTACCAAAACTTTCATAGTCAAAAATTTAGGTGGTGCTGCACTTGATTTGAGTAACTGGAGTGTACCAAATGGATTTAGTTTTATCGGCACCCTACCTGGAATTGTAGGCAGTGGCGGTTCAACTACTTTCCAAGTCAAATTTGATGCGGCTACTGCGGGAACTACCCCAGGAATTATAACGGTTGGCAACAACGATAGCGATGAAAACCCCTTTGACTTTGCCATTGCCGCAACGGTAAGCGGTACGCCAACATCAAATGCAGAAATTCAAGTTCTGGACGAGCAAAATAACGATATTCCCGATGGCAATGCAACGGCGTTTAATTTTGGTACTACCGCAATTAACGCACCAATTACTAAAACTTTCACGGTCAAAAATTTAGGCACAGATGTGCTTAACTTAACCGGATGGGCTTTGCCAGCAGGTTTCAGTTTTATTGGCAATCTCCCTGGCAGTGTAACGACGGGAGGATCTGCTACTTTCAATATCAAATTCGATGCAGCTACTGCTGGGACTTCCCAAGGAACTTTAGCCCTTAGCAACAACGACAGCAATGAAAATCCCTTCGATTTTGCGATTACGGGAACGGTAAACGGGACAGCGGCATCAAATGCAGAAATACAAGTTTTAGACGAGCAAAGTAACGATATCCCCGATGGCAATACTACAGCGTTTAACTTCGGCACGACTGGTGTAGGAATACCCGTTACTAAAACCTTCACGGTCAAAAATTTAGGTACAGATGTGCTGAACTTAAATGGCTGGACTTTGCCAGCAGGTTTCAGTTTGGTGGAAACTATACCGGGAAATTTAACAGCAGGGGGTTCAGCTACTTTCAAAATCAAAATGGATGCTACTGCTGCTGGTACTCCTCAAGGAACTTTGGCGATCGGCAACAACGACAGCAATGAAAATCCTTTTGACTTTGCGATCGCTGGCACGGTAAACGGTACAGCGGCATCAAGTGCGGAAATAGAAGTTCTCGATCCGGATAGTAACAACATTGCCGATAACACCGCCACAGCGATTAATTTTGGCAGTACTACTGCTGGAAAACCCATTATCAAAACATTCACAGTCAAGAATTCGGGCAACGATGTCCTAAAATTGAGTGGTTGGAAGTTACCTCAAGATTTCAGTTTGGTGGGAACTCTCCCAGGAAGTATAGATGTTGGTGGCTCAGCAACTTTCGATGTCAAACTCGACGCTACTACTGTTGGAAATCCTCAAGGCTCTTTTGAAATCGGCAACAATGATAGCGATGAAAATCCCTTTAATTTTCCGATTGTAGCAACGGTGAATCCCAGCCCGGAAATACAGGTACTTGATGGTACTTTTGATGTTGCTGACAACAGCGCAACCCCGCTTGACTTTGGCAGTACTCCTCAGAATACAATTCTTACGAAAACCTTCACGATTAGGAATTTGGGTATTGGTGATTTAACTCTAAATCCGACTATCAACTTGCCAGCTAAATTTACTTTACTTAGCGGTTTTGGCAGCACGAATATAGCTTCTGGCCAATCAACAACTTTCCAGGTAAGAGTCGATACTACCACTGTTGGTACTCCGGCAGGAGAGCTATCTTTTAGTAACAATGATAGCGATGAAGAACCATTTAATTTTCTGATCAAAGCAACAGTAGTACCTCCGTCAGTTAGTATTACAAATACACTTGACCCTATCGCGCGCGAAACTGGTAGAGACAACGGTGAATTTGCTATCACCCTTAACACTGCTGCACCAGCGGGGGGTGTAACAGTGAATTTTTCTGTAGGAGGAACGGCTACATTTAATAATGCTCCTCTTACTGATGATTACGAAGCGTCTAATAATAGTACAGGTGGCGCGACTCTTACCTTCAATCCAATGAGTGGTTCCGTCACTATCCCAGCCAATCAAACTCAGGCGAGGATCAGGGTAAGACCTTGGGATGATTTTGTAACTATTGAGAACAATGAAACGATAATATTGACTCTTACAGGGGCAACTGCTGGTTATACGCTGGGAACAGATACGACTGCTCAAATAGCGATCCGGGATAATGACTGGGACGGAACTAACAGCACTATCACCGGAGCTGATAATGGGACTGACAATATCCAGCAAAATGATGCCGGTTCTGATACCATCAGTCCTGGTGGTGGCTTTGATAATATCGCTTGGACTAACGTTCCCACAAATAATGCTTTGGATGTAATTAATGGTTACACTCAAGGTGAGGATAAGCTTCAGTTTAATAAAGCAAACTTTGGAAATATCGTATCTGGTTCTGCTTTCTCTGCTGCGGACTCTACAAGCGTTACGAATCTGGGAGCTGGTGGGGATAGCATCAGTAATAAGAAGCTGATTTACTTTGCGACAAATGCTAGTGTGGATACGCTTGCTGAGGTAGATACAGTATTGGCTTCTCAGAACGGTACTTCCGCAGGTGCAGTTTTCTTTGTATACACGAATGGTTCCAGCCAGCGTATTTTGGGTTACGACGCGAATGCGTCTGCGATCGGTGGTGCTGTGAATATTATGCGTACTTCCAACAACGTTGACCCGCTGTTCGGCGACTTCAGGTTTGTCTAAGATTGAGCTAAAACCAGATTTGGCAAAAGTGGCGATCTGGTTTTAGACGATCGGATGATAAAACTTTAGAAGGTCTGTAGTTGCGATGCCTCGCTCTACCTGGCCGTAGCGAGGCATCGCAATTATAGCAACCGCTCTCGTCGGTTAAGCCATAAATCTGGGGAGGGGGCTAGGGGCTAGGGGCTCCGCATTCGGGCATATAATTTATTGGTTAAAACGGAAGATTTACTACCCGAATGCTAATGCCTGCGGCACGCTGAGCGCATCCGCGCCCCTACGCGAACGCCCCGGAGCCCCTACTTAAAATGTACTCTATTAGATCGGGAACTGCTAATAACTATCCCTAATCGACCGGACATAATATCATAAGTTTAATTTGGTATTTTTAATTCTTAAGGTAACATTGGCTACCTAAAGTACAGATCGCTCTGACAGTTAATTTAACAAAAAAATTAATGAAGTCGAACGCTATAAGAAGATAAAATTGATAACTAACTCGATTAATTGATTATCTGGTGTTGCTTATGACTCTTACACGCCGCCATTTCATATTTTTACTGGGAGCCAGTGTCAGTGCTGTCAGCATGGGTGCTTGTATCGCATCTGGTGACAATATAACGGCAACCTCAGATAAATCTACCCCAGGGAGTACGACGAATGTTGCCCAAAATACAGGTGGGTTTGAGTTGCCGCCTTTACCCTATGCCTACAATGCTCTGGAACCGCATATTGATGCTCGAACGATGGAGTTTCATCACGATAAGCACCATGCGGCTTATGTGAAAAACTTGAATGATGCGATCGCAAAGCATCCCCAACTCAAAGGTAAAACTGTCGAAGAATTACTGCAAAACCTCAATACCGTCCCGGAGGATATTCGCACCACCGTTCGCAACAATGGCGGCGGTCACCTCAACCACAGTATGTTCTGGAGAATCATGAAACCAAATGGCGGTGGGGAACCGACTGGCCCGATCGCAGACGCCATTAAAACTAATTTTGGCAGTTTCGCCGCCTTCAAACAACAGTTTAACGATGCTGGGGCTAAGCGTTTCGGTAGCGGCTGGGCATGGCTGGTTCGCAGCAAAGACGGCAAACTCCAGGTAATTAGTACAGCCAACCAAGATAGTCCGCTAATCGACGGTAACTATCCTATCATGGGCAACGATGTCTGGGAACACGCTTATTATCTCAAATATCAAAATCGCCGCGCTGATTATTTAAATGCCTGGTGGAATGTTCTCAACTGGGATGAAATCAACAAACGCTTGGCGCAAGCCAGTGCTTGAAAGTAAAGTAATTCATTCAAAGCCTTCAGGGTACGTAGTTGCGCTTTAGCGCTTTTATTACAACTGGGATAAGAGCGCTAAAGCGCAACTACGTACCTAATATCAGCTTTAAAAGCTGGGACAGCCAAATGTTCTAAACTGGGCACCCGTAGCAGGTCGATTCTTTTTGATACATTCGGCTTGCTGAATTCTCACAGTAGCATAGCGATCGCCACGCCGTTCGTTTAACGCCCTTCTGTAATTAGCAATAGCAGTGTCATATTCGCCGTTAGAGTAAGCCTCATCTGCTACTCTGACGTATCTGGCATAATTAGGGGCAATGCGTTGCAAGCTTTGCAGTCTTTGTGCCAAAACGCGACCGATAGCTGTATTGATATCGCTATCGTTTGGGCCATTGGGACTGGCATCTGCCGCTCGTTGATAATTAGTCAAAGCTGTATCGTAATCGCCTCTTTTTCTGGCAGTTTCAGCCATTCGCAACCAGCGTTGATAAGCTGTCTCTGCTAGGACTGGGTAAACGATGCTGCTACTTAGTAAGAAAGCGAACAATAAAGTTGTAGCCTTAACGGTTGTGCTTGCCATAATCTGATTTTATATCGTGTCCGTTTGCATTGGTAGTGTAAGAGTGATACGGGAAATTGTCTGTTGGAATTGGGGGTTAAATTTTTACCACAGATGAAGACAGATGAACACAGATGAACACAGATAAGAGAGTGATTTTTTTAGGCAATCGATGCAACCGGACATGATATTAAAACCTATTTTATTTTTAATTTTACATTTTTTATTTTGTTTGGGGACTCAATTTTCCGTAAGTACAAGCAGTGACGCACGCTTTTGCTCAAGGGAGTTGTAAACTGCTCTGTTGATTCAATTGTACCACCCAACCGTTCAACTGTTGCTTGGAGGGAAGAGTTTTCTTCGGCTGTCCAGTTCCCGCGATAAAGGATTGCTAAACCACCGACTTTTAGCAATGGCAGTGCATATTCCGCACAGACTGATGCGGAACCAACGGCTCGAATTAAAGCTATGTCGTAGGATGTTCGGTGTTGCCGTTGTTTTCCTACTTCTTCAGATCTACCAGTCAAAGTAGTAGCGTTTTTAATTCCCAATTCGGTGATGACAGTTTCCAGAAAGGCGATTTTTTTGCGGGTGGAATCTAGAAGGGTGAGATTCCAATTCGGTTGGGCGATCGCAATTGGCAACCCCGGAAATCCTGCACCCGTGCCAATATCGATAACTTGGAGGTTGGTGATGTCAGATTTAACCTTGTTTTCTTCAATTGCCAATTTTAAATCTGACATCTTAAATTTGCCTTTTTCGCAGTCCCTAATCCCTCGCAGAGAATCCCAAAGATGTTTTTCCCAAAATTCGATCGGCCCGGTGATGCGAGTCAAATTCAGCTGCTGATTTCCCAGCAAAATCAATTCGTAAAGACGCTGAAATAACTCTTGCTGTTCGACATTCGGTTGCCAAGAAAGCGTTTCTTGCCACACCGAAACCATCTCTGGCAGCAGAGAATCATTTTGAGTGTTGAGTGTTGAGTTTTCGGTTAAGTCAGAATTCATTTCAGGCAACTGACTGCGGTTGTTCTGCTTTTGCTTTGAGTGTAGCTGGGTCAACGGATTGTAGTTCGCCGCGATCGATTATCCAGCATTTATCTGCTATACTTAGCAAATCGCCAGCATCGTGAGTCACTACAAACAAACTCCAGTGATTTTTAAGTTTAGCTAATAGATTTACCAACTGACGCCGCATCGACCAATCTAGTCCGGCGGTAGGTTCATCTAACAGTAGCAAATGGGGTTGACGAATTAACTGGACTGCTAGGGCAAGGCGTCGCTGTTGACCGCCGCTTAATGAGTGGGGGGGAGTATTCAGCGATAAACGATCGAGTCCGACTTCCGTTAAAGCGTCTTTGACCCGCTGGGAACCTAATTCTGGATGTCCTAAGCGCAGTTCTTCCAAAATAGTGCTGCCGCAGAAATGCCGTTCGGGAAACTGAAATACCAATCCACCTAGCTGTTGCAGTTGTTCGGCGATGAGTTCTTGTTCTCGCCAGAATACCTTGCCAGACGTACTTTCACTCAACCCAGCTAATATTTCTAATAAGGTACTTTTGCCAGAACCGCTGGGGCCGATAACAAGTCCCATTTCCTGCGGTGCTAATTCCAGGTTAATGGATTTCAAAATAGCCGTTGGAGTGGCTGGGGGGTGATAACTTAAATTTCGTAGATAAAGCATTCAGTAAAAAAGACGAACCATACTTTCCATATTGTGACAGACTTGTCGAGCTTGGCGGTATAGCAAAGTGCTGAGTGCTGAGTATAGCAACCTTCTCGGCAGTTACGACGTTCTTAATTCCACCAAACCCTTGAAACACGCCCCTTCTTCCCCTAGTCCCTAGCCCCTAGCAAGAAAGCCCCTAGTCCCTAGCTATACAAACACAGTTATTGGAGACTGCTATAACCTGGAACGGATAATCTGTCTTTGCGTCGTAGCTAACTGCCATAACCTTTGGCATTATCAGAAGGGATGTTTTAGCAAAGAAGCGATTATGGATTTGTTTCCCAGTACCAAATTGATTGTTTCTGCCTCCACCTCAGCGTATCGCAAGCACCCCGCAGGGCGTGCCAGATGGCATCTCGTCGGTGCTGGCGCGATCGCTTTTTGCCTGTGGGCAAACCCAATTTTAGCTGGCGATCCCTTTCGCACCAGCAACCCCAAACCAATTGGAGATGCCACAGAAGCTGCTTTCAACGCCTTGTTTAAAAATGGAAATTATAAGGAGGCAGCAGAACGTTACCTACCAGAAGCTCAATCCAAAGAGCCTTCTGAGCCTCTGGTCTATGCTATGAGGGCATCGTTAGCTTACACTGACTGGCAGGGGGATCGGGAGAATAAGGCTTTGTTGGCATCCTTAAAATCCGACGCCGTTAAAACTCGCGAAACTGCGGCACAGCTGGAAGCAACCGACCCTTTGCGCGGCAATCTCTACAAGGCTGTCAGTTATGGTTTAGAGGCTGCTGCTATTCTGGGAGAGAATGGCACACTCAAAGGTGCGCCGCAAGCTTTGAGCAAGTTGCAACAGGTGTATGGGGAACTGGACGCTGCTGAGAAAATCGCACCGAACGATCCAGAACTCAACTTACTCAAAGGCTGGATGGATTTGCTTATTGCAGTAAATTTGCCTTTTTCCGACTCACAGCAGGCGATCGAACGTTTAGAAAAAGCAGCTCCTGCCTATCTAGCTTACCGGGGAATGGCCGTCGGATACCGCGATCTCAAAAAGTATGACCGGGCGCTGCAATATGTCGATATTGCTCTCAAAAATACTCCTGACAATCCAGAGTTACACTATTTAAAAGCCCAAATCCTGGTTGGGATGGATAAAAATCAGGAAGCTAAAGAGCATTTCCAAAATGCTGTGACAAAATCTGCTCAACTCCCGAAAGACTTGGTTGCACAACTTGTTCGCGAACAATGCCGAAATCAAAGTAAGATCGATCGAAAAGAGCGCAATTGCAGCGCTATGCGAGAACGGGTCAGACAGCTTAATGGTAAGTGGGGACCGATCGTTAGTCAATTGCCAAATTTAAATTAGATGGTAGAGTTCAATGCAGGTAGAGTTCCGCGAGTATAATCAGTTCGATCTGTGGATATGGCTGGAGTTCAGTACAGTTCCTTCACCAGCAGAAAAACAGTATGTGGAAGAGGTTTTCGATTCCTGGTTTTTCTTGGGCAAACTGGGAGGATTTAATGCTGAAAATCTCCAAGTTCAGGAAACTGGTTTGGAACTTAGCTACATGGATTATGACGAAGATGCAGCTGAAAGTAGCATGATGGCGTTGATGCACAATATGGCTGATTTTGAATATGAGGGAACGTGGGGGCGTTGCTGGATTGATTTGGGAACCACCGATGCGATCGCACTCGACATCCTGATCAACGCCCTCAAACAGTTAAGCAAGGAATTTGTTAACATTGAGAAATTGCTCGTCGGTGGCAAAAATGAAGATTGGCCGATTCCCGAAAAACGCGAATCTCCTTCAGATTACGATGATAACTAACGAAAACAATGCTAAAAGAAGGTGAAATTCGAGTGCTGGCTTTGGGAGCGATTAAAAATGATGAACGCATTTTCATCTCCCAAGGCTACGACCCCATTAAGCAACAAACCTTTTACCGCGCAATGGGCGGCGGTGTTGACTTTGGCGAAACCAGTTACGAAGCTTTGCAGCGAGAATTTCAAGAAGAAATCCAGGCAGAATTAACCAATATCAAATATTTGGGCTGTCTGGAAAACTTATTTACTTTCAATGGTAAGCCGGGTCACGAGATTCTGCAAGTTTATCAATGCGACTTTGCAGACCCGAAATTTTATCAGTTGGAAAGTTTAGTTTTTACTGAGGGAGAGAGACAGAAAACGGCGTTGTGGGTAGAAATTAATCGGTTTAAGTCGGGAGAATTAAAGTTAGTTCCAGAGCAGTTTTTGGATTACTTGTAAAGATCCAAACGGTGGTTTGTGGTTTAGCACTACCATTACCTGTAAAAGAGTGGGAAAAATAAAATGGCTTACAGTGATTTTACTTTAGAAAAAGTGCAGAAAGCCTTTGAGTTGACTATTTCAGAAGATCTAGACCTTTTTGTCAACGTTCCTCAGTTGGAACCTAGTATTTTACTCACAGAATTTTTAGGAGATAATGCACAATTAGCATTAAAAATCAACACGGAAAAAGCGCGATCGGAAATGATTATTGCGCCGATTTTGCTAGATTTAAAAAAACAAGTTTCCTCAAAAATAAGCTTGTTTTCGGGAGTAGATTTTAATGTGGATTTTGAACGTGGATTAAACGGAATATGCGACTATATTATTAGTAATTCTACCGAACAGTTGTTTGTTAAATCTCCTGTCATTGTTCTGGTAGAGGCTAAAAAGGAAAATATTGTCGGAGGCTTGGGTCAGTGCGCTTCAGAAATGTTAGCTGCCCAAGTTTTTAACGAACGGGAGGAAAATAAAATTCCAGTTATTTTAGGAGCAGTTACTTCAGGAAATGTTTGGAGGTTTTTACAATTAGAAGAAAAGCAACTTAGAGTTGACTCGACAGAGTATTATCTGAAAGATGTCAATAAAATTTTAGGTATTTTTGCAAACGGATTACAATAAATGGATCGAAAAACGGCTCTTTCATATTTACTAAGCTATAAAATGTGATTTTTTGAACAAAAGCATCACAACTCCGAAAGAGCCGAGAGATACTATACAACAGGATCGATCGGGTGACAAAAATCGTTTATGCCCTCTAGAACGACATACATAATGACTGGAGTTGCCAACAGTGCAGGGCAAAGACTGGTTGCTGCCAAGTAGGGCACTATTTCGGCAAAATTTCCATTTAACAAATCATCGCGAAATTCGCTGCGACAGATAACAGAACGGCATTTACGGGCTAGAATGCCCAACCAATCGGAATTTGCGATCTCCGGTTGCTGTCCGGCGCGGATTGCCAAGGCTATAGCGGCATCTTCTAAATCCCCTTCGCAATCCTCGATCGCTTGCAGGGCTTGTAAAGCTGTGGGATAATCTGCAAATTGAGAACGAAACCGTGCTATTTCTGCTAGTGTAACTTGAGTCATGCGCTTATTTTGGGGATTAGCTCACCGGGCAACGAACTTTCGTCGATAATTATAATTGTGCCAAAGGTTGTCGTGAAAGCGATCGCATTCACTATAATTGCGAAACAGCTACGAGAGCGGGCGATACATTAAAAGCGATCGCATCTATCCAAAGTATGCTATAGCTTAAAAAAGCACAGCTTATATGTGCTACTGCCCAGACAAAGCAAAAACTAACGCGGTTTCTGCACCAAATGCTCGACCAATTCAAACGACTCCTGGGAATCGAACCCAAATCTACTTCCCCCAAAACCGAACTTCCCATCCACTGGGTGCTTCCGGAAAAGCTAGCTGTGGGAAGATTACCCCAAGCGGGTGACGGTGCTGCACTCTTGAAAGCCAACATTAAATTTGTATTTTCCCTGTGTGCGGAGTCAGAGGGAACTTTACCAGAAGATATTACCCAAAATTTTCAATGTTTGCGTCTGGTTTTACCGGATCGATTTTACACAACTGAGCTAACAGTAGAACAGCTAGCTGAAGCAGTAGCTGTAGTTCGCGAAAATATGGAAAATTCAGTGCCAACTTATGTTCATTGTCTCGCAGGGATTGAGCGCTCGCCCACGGTTTGTATTGCTTACCTGTGTCGATATCACAAAATGGAACTTTGGGAAGCAGCTAACTGGCTTAAACAAGTTCGTCCTAATTCTCTGCCCCATCCCTCTGCTTTGCGTGCGATTCGCGAATTTATTCAGATGCCTGAATAAATTTAATTTATCTTACCAATAAACCCCCAATCTAAAATCTAAAATCTAAGATCTAAAATTGATTAAACTTCGCCCTGAACTTCTGAAGCCAAATCAGCACTGACAAACTTGCCAACAACCTGACGCAATTGATTGGTATCAAATGGCTTAGTTAAATATTCTGTCGCACCTGCCAGACGCCCTTGCACTTTGTCAAACAATTTGTCTCTTGCCGTCAGCATAATAATCGGCAGGTCGCGAAACTGAGGTAAGTTACGCACGGTGCGACAAAACTCCAAACCATCAATACCGGGCATGGAAACATCCAGCAATAGGACAGCAATTTTTTCGTGGTAAATCATTGCCAAGGCGTCTACAGCATTTCCTGCCACTAAAACCCGATAGTCTCCCGCTAAAGCACGTTTGACCATTTCTTGCGTGACCACACTATCATCCACTGCTAGGATTGTCGGCACATTACCTATATTTGAAGGCATATTTTTTGCTCCAGTCTTTTACTCTACCCTAATAACACAACTTTAACTTGTTCTCAGAACCTACTTCAGGGGCGAACAGGTTAAGTTGGCGAAATTTTTTATGTAAACTCAGGAGTCAAATCAAACATCTAGGACTTTTATTAACACATTTCCACCTGCATCGATAGCGACAACTGTCCCACCATAATTATATTGAATTATGTTAAATCAGCTTAAGAATAATTAAAAAGTAATTGTAATAATTAGTTAAACAATTTAAAATAAATATTAAAATACAACCGGAGAGCTAAATTGTAATTCGACTGTCGGGTATGGGGGGCGACGCCGCTCCGAGATGTTGATAGTGCTGGATGCGTTAGCTGACGAACGGTTTGCCAAAAGTCCAGCAATAACCGACCATGCGAAAATTCGGTTTTACCCTGGTGTACCATTAGTGAAAACTGAGGGACTGCTTATGGGTACGCTAAGTGTAGTGACATCCTCCGCTCCCAACCATGCTTGCGCGGTATAGAAATGGCTCTCCCAAACTCACGCTTGAGAATTGCTGCCAGAAAGGCTGGGCTGTCCATCGACTAAGCCGATCCAGCCAGAAAACGCTAGTCCAAGTGTTATGGTCGCAGTACCCTGGAGAAAAACGGATGGATTACGTACCACCCGATTTGAGCTGCGAGCGGTGTGAGGCACTTAAAACGATAAGTCGCCAAGTGGTTAGGCAACGATCGCTACGGGGCGGAAGCCACCTACGGCGCAAGGTAATAAAAGTGAGGGAAATGCCGCCAGAAATACCGTGGAATATTGTTGAGATTTTTGAAAGCATTACAGATGCTTTTTTTGTGCTGGATCGCGAATGGCGGTTCACCTACTTAAACGCAAGGGCGGAACCCATGCTGGGAAGCAAGAAAGAGTTAATTGGTAAGTGTATATGGGATGAGTTACCAGAGGCGATCGGTTCCACGTTTGAGAAAGAATTTACTAGAGCAATATCCAGGGGGGTGACAGTTCATTTTGAGGAGTTTTATCCACGACTGGGTATTTGGTTGGAGATCAGAGCTTATCCTTATCAGGGCGGTTTGTCGGTTTATTTCCGGGATGTGACGGCGAGGAAGCAGTCAGAGGCGATGCTGATGGAACGATCGCGCCTCTCAGGTTTCGGTGCCCAGGTAGGTATTGCCCTGGGACAAGGTGGAGCGATATCGGAAATCCTCAACCGTTGCACCCAAATTATGATAGATCATTTAGATGCTGTTAATGCTTGCATCTGGACAGTTAAGCAAGGGTCGGATCGATTGGAACTTCAGGCTCTAGCGTTTGCTACAGATGTTAGGGGCGACGCATGGGTCGCCCCTAATGAACCTTACACAGCAGCTGTATGTGATTATATTCGCCCAGACAGCAGCGTCGTTGAGACGATCGCTCGAACTCATCAAGCTTACTTAACCAACGACTTCCGAGATCGCGATCGTCTCGGTGTAACTGCATGGTTGGAACGAGTAAAACCTTATAGCGGCGAACAAGTAAAAGCTTTTGCAGGGTATCCCCTGATTGTAGAAGAGCGGTTGGTTGGCGTTATGGCTCTTTTTAGCCGTCAACCCTTAAGCGAAGAAGGCCATAATATGTTGGAGTGGGTAGCCAACGCCATTGCTGTAGCAATTGACCGTTCTTGGGCGCGATCGGAACTGCTGTCCCGTCGAGAAAGCTTGCTGTTCCGTCTAGCTAGCCAAATCAGAAATTCTCTAGATCTGGATACTATTTTGGGTACTGCTGTCAATGAGATTCGCAGTTTATTGCAAATCGATCGCTGTCACTTTCTGTGGTGCTGGCCCGATCCGCAACACCCCAGCCTGACTGTAACTCACGAAGCGTGCAATCCCAACCTAGCCAGCTTGTTAGCAGACTACCCAACCGAGAAAGTTACCGTTCTGGTAAAAAAAATCGTCAATTTAGAGACAATTCGCATAGATGATATTAGCAACCTTGCCAATCTCGATAACCAAGAGCAAGTACTCCTAAGCACTTTGGGCGTTACCTCGCAATTGCTAATACCTTTGGCAACTCGCTCCGGTCAGCTGGGAGCTGTCGTATGCAGCCATTGTAGCGGCCCTCGACCTTGGGGCGAGAGCGAAGTGGAGCTGCTCAAAGCCGTTGTAGACCAATTGGCGATCGCGATCGATCAAGCCGAACTTTTTGCCCAAACCCGCGCCGCCGCAAACGCCGCCCAATCCCAGGCGCAACAGCTAGAAGGAGCTTTGGAAAATTTAAAACAAACCGAAGCTCAACTGGTACAAACTGAAAAAATGTCCAGTCTCGGTCAAATGGTGGCAGGGATTGCCCACGAGATTAACAATCCCATCAATTTTATCTACGGCAACCTTTCTTATGCCAGCGATTACATTGAAGATCTGCTGGAACTGCTGCGCTTGTATCAACAACATTACCCCAACCCAGCCGCAGAAATTCACCATAAAACTGAGGCGATCGATCTAGAATTTCTCAAGGATGACTTACCCAAATTATTAACCTCGATGCAGGTGGGTACAGAACGGATTCGTCAGATTGTGCTGTCGCTGCGGAACTTCTCGCGCCTCGATGAAGCCGAAATGAAACTTGTCAACATCCACGAAGGTATTGACAGCACGTTGCTGATTTTACAACATCGCTTCAAAGGTACGGCCAAGGGGCCGGAGATTCAACTAATTAAGGAGTATGGCGATTTGCCCTTGGTGGAGTGCTATGCCGGACAGCTCAACCAGGTGTTTATGAACGTCCTCAGCAATGCGATCGACGCCCTAGAAAACCAAATCCCACCCAAAATAATCACTATCCGCACCTTCAGGGGGCGATGGTGCGATCGGCAAGAAAACCAGTTCCCGGAAGATAACTGTATCCCCAATGCCCAAGACCCTACGCCCTACGCCCAATTCGTTGCGATCGCAATTCGCGATAATGGGCCGGGAATGACCCAGGATGTGAGAAAACGCCTCTTCGATCCATTTTTTACCACAAAGCCCGTAGGCAAAGGAACTGGTTTGGGGCTATCGATTAGCTACCAGATTGTCGCTGAAAAACACGGCGGTCAGCTGAAGTGTATCTCAGATCCTGGACAGGGGTCAGAGTTCATTATTGAAATTCCTATTCGTCCGTACAAGTAAGGGGCAGAGGGGCAGAGGGGCAGGGGGGCAGAGGAGAATTACCCACTCAACACTCAGCACTTTGCCATAGAATCCAATCTATCTTTACCATCGTTAAATTTTATGTTTTCGCTATTTATTTTTAATCCGCTGAACATTAAACTCTAAAAACAAAGATTAAAAAAAAATTAAACAGCACAATCTGAATCGTTTTGAGCGAGGTGAATAAACTCAGCCTCATTGATAGGGGTTGAGTTTTGGGTGAAACTTTCGAGGTAATCTAGATGTCTCACGTTCTGCTTCAGACCGTTTGGTTAATACCATGTTATGCCCTTACGGGGGTGATTTTGTCAATACCTTGGTCGCCGGGAATTATTCGTTATACTGGCCCAAGACCGGCTGGTTACATCAACTTGTTGATGACATTAACAGCTTTTATACACGGCTTACTTGCCTTAATAGCCACTTGGGATCTGCCAGCGCAACAGTTAGTAATTCCCTGGGTGAACGTAGCCGGGTTGGAATTATCTATACCTTTGGAAATCTCTTCTATTACCGTCGGTGTCACAGTTTTAGTAACTTTTTTGAATCTGTTAGCGCAGATTTATGCGATCGGCTACATGGAGATGGACTGGGGATGGGCAAGATTTTATTCCTTACTGGCACTTTTTGAAGCCGGAATGTGCAGTCTTGCTCTCTGCAATTCCTTGTTTTTCAGTTACATGATTCTGGAAGTTCTCACTTTGGGAACCTACCTACTCGTTGGGTTATGGTTTAGTCAACCTTTGGTGGTGACGGGTGCCAGAGACGCTTTCTTAACAAAACGGGTAGGAGATTTATTGCTGCTGATGGGAGTGCTGGCGCTGTTGCCTATAGCTGGAACTTGGAACTTTTCTGAATTAGCAGAATGGGCAAAAACAGCCCAGATTTCGCCAACAACTGCGGCTTTATTGGGATTGGCTTTAATTGCTGGACCGATGGGTAAATGCGCTCAATTTCCGCTGCATTTGTGGTTGGATGAAGCAATGGAAGGGCCAGTTCCCTCTACAATTTTGCGGAACTCGGTTGTGGTGGCGACTGGTGCTTGGGTGTTGGTGAAATTGCAACCAGTTTTAGCGCTTTCGCCGTTAGTGACGTCAGTTACGGTGTTGGTCGGTGCGGTGACAGCAATTGGCGCGAGTTTAATTGCGATCGCACAAATTGACATCAAACGCTCCTTATCTTACACCGTCAGCGCCTACATGGGTTTAGTCTTCATTGCAGTTGGCACCCAGCAAGCTGAAGTGGCGCTGATGTTGCTGTTAACCTACGCTTTGGCGATGGCCCTATTGGTGATGAGTACTGGCGCGATCGTTTGGAACGGTATCACCCAGGATCTCACCCAACTTGGCGGTCTTTGGTCGCGCAGACCCGTATCGGCACTATCTTATATTGTCGGCGCTTTCGGATTGTTAGCTGTACCGCCTTTCGGTTGCTTTTGGGCTTTGCTGCAATTAGCAGATCGTCTTTGGACAAATGAATCTTGGTTATTTTGGGTTGTGCTAATAGTTAACGGTTTAACGGCATTTAGCGTAACTCGCGAATTTGGTTCGATTTTCGCTGGTAAAAGCAAGGCCATGTCACAGCGAGCGCCAGAAGTTCACTGGCCGATGGCATTGCCCATGATAATTTTAATGGGCTTAACCCTGCACGTTCCATTGCTACTTTGGCAATGGCAACTGTTACCAGATTGGACAACTTTAAATATAACCGCAGCGGTTTTACTGGTTTCGTCAAGTGTAATTGGTTGTGGTGTTGGCAGTTTAATTTATCTCAATAACAATTGGCCAAAACCAGTAAAGTTGGGTTACCAACCACTGCAAGACTTATTTGCATACGACTTTTATACTCCCCAACTTTACCGGGTCACGATTGTTTTTGTAGTTGGCTTAGTGTCTAACATCATTTCTGCGATCGATCGCTACTTAGTAGATGGCATCGTCAACTTTGTCGGTTTAGCCACAATGTTTAGCGGCCAAAGCTTAAAGTACAACGTTTCTGGACAGACGCAGTTTTACGCGCTGACAATCCTATTCGGTGTAATTTTGCTGCTAATTACGATGACTTGGCCACTGTTGATTCGTCTTTCGCTAGTCCTTAGTCCGTAGGGTGCGTTAGCGAAACGAAGTGAACAGGACTTACGCCCTAGCCCCCCCAACCCCCCAAATCTGGGGGGCTAGGGGGGCGAAACCAAAAATATTGCCTAAAACACCGCCTCAGTCCTCGATACTGACTCGATCGAACTCACAATTTCTGGTAATCTAATTAAACCTTTGAAATTCAGGAAGAATTTGATGAACAGAAAAAATAAACAGTCCGGTTTCTCCAGGAGAAATTTACTCAAATTTGGCGCTGCCGCGCTAGGGACAGGCGTAGTGGCAGCTAAAGTAGGTTCCCAGTTGTTCACCCCCGAACCAGCAGTAGCCCAAAGTGACATAACCCCCGATCTGGCTCTGCAAAAGTTAATGACAGGAAATCAACGCTTCGTTAATCAAAAACGTGAAAACCCCAACCAAACTGGATCGCGTCTCACAGAAGTTGCGCGAGGTCAGAAACCGTTTGCTGCTATCCTCGGTTGTGCAGATTCGCGATTCCCTACCGAGATTATCTTTGACCAGGGACTGGGGGATTTATTTGTATGTCGCATAGCTGGTAATGTGGCAACTCCAGAAGAAATCGGCAGCCTTGAGTTTGGCACTTTAGTATTGGGTGCCAAAGTGTTAATGGTAATCGGTCATGAAAGATGCGGTGCTGTAGATGCAACCATCAAAGGCGCTCCAGTTCCCGGTCAAATTGGGAGTTTACTTGCGGCAATTAAACCCGCCGTGGAAAGTTCAAAAAATCAAAGGGGCGATAAACTAGAAAATGCGATTAAAGCAAATGTTTTGTTGCAAGCTGAAAAATTAAAAGCATCGCCAGTAATCTCTCAGTTAATTAAGGAAGGCAAACTGAAAGTTGTCGGCGGATATTACGATTTGGATACTGGCGCAGTCAGTATGGTTATTTAGTCGCTTTCCTCCCTTATTCCACTGTTGAAATAACAACTTTTCTGAACAAGCAGAATTAATTTGTACTATGCTCAGTCCATTGTTCTGGATACCTGTTTTAGGTGCAGCTTTAGTAGGATTTTGGCCGGGAGGAACAGCGGCCCGATCGCGATCGATCGCGATCGCGGTTGCCACCATTACTCTTCTCTGGACATTTTGGCTGCTTAGCCAATTTGACATCAGCAATCCGGGTATGCAGTTTACTGAATTCATACCCTGGATTGAACCTTTGAAATTAAATTACCGACTCGGTGTCGATGGGTTATCTTTACCGCTGTTGGTAATAAACAGTTTGCTAACTTGGTTGGTGATTTACAGTGGCAATTCGCAGCTAACGCGACCCCAGTTTTACTATGCCTTGATTTTGTTGGTTAATGCTGGTGTTGCAGGCGCTTTCCTATCTCAAAATTTGCTGCTGTTCTTCCTGTTTTACGAGATAGAACTGATTCCTTTCTATCTGTTGATTGCCGTTTGGGGAGGAAAAAAGCGCGAATACGCGGCGATGAAGTTTCTACTTTTTACGGCAATTTCCGGATTTCTAATTCTAGGTGCTTTCTTGGGTATGGCATGGTTGAGCGAAACTCCCACTTTCGCTTACGAATCGCTCACCACCCAAAAATTACCTTTAAATACGCAGCTTATTCTGCTAACAGCTATAGTGGTAGGCTTCAGCATCAAAATTCCCTTGGTTCCTTTGCATACTTGGTTGCCTGATGCTTACACAGAAGCTTCTCCAGGTGTAGCGATTCTTCTCGGTGGCGTACTCGCCAAATTGGGAACTTATGGCTTAGTGCGTTTTGGTTTGGCGCTGTTCCCAGATGCTTGGGCAACTGCGGCACCTGGGTTAGCGATTTTGGGGGCTGTGAGTGCGGTTTACGGGGCATTGAGCGCGATCGCACAAAAAGACATCAAACGCATGGTTGCCTATAGTTCGATCGGTCACATGGGCTATATACTTTTAGCTTGTGCCGCCGCCACACCTCTAAGTTTAGTCGGCGCAGTCAGTCAAATGGTTGCACACAGTTTAATCCTCGCAATTCTCTTCTATTTAGTAGGAGTAATCGAAACAAAAGTTGGCACTCGCGATTTAGATCTTCTCAACGGTTTGATGAGTCCCATGCGCGGTTTACCCCTAACCAGTGGCTTATTAGTTCTTGGGGGAATGGCAAGTGCTGGCATCCCTGGCTTAGTGGGATTTATCGCTGAATATTTAGTCCTCCAAGGCAGTTTTTCAACCTTTCCAATACCAACACTTATCTGTGTGATTTGTAGCGGCTTAACCGCCGTTTATTTTGTCATTTTGATCAACCGCACCTGTTTTGGTAAACTGGACAACAATACCGCCTACTATCCCAAAGTTCAATGGCAGGAACGCACACCCGCTCTGATTTTAGCCGCCCTGATCTTATTCTTGGGAATACAGCCTAGCTGGTTAGTGCGCTGGAGCGAACCGACTATAAATGCGCTCGTTGCTTCTTTTCCCGCTAATAGCTATCAAATCGCTTCCCTCTCCCAGAATTCAGGAATCCATAATCAGAAGACAGAATAAATTCTGAATTGTGTTGTTTTTGATTACAATCACGCCCAAACAATTTTAGATCTCTCTTATATCGTTTACGCAAATGCTCGCTCCAAATGGGTAGGGGCTGGTTTAGCCAAAGAGCTTGATTCCTATCGATCAGATTAAAGTCAAAACCCGCCCCTACTCTACAATCCGTATTGAGTAATTAAAGGAACTGAAAATGTTACAAACTCCAATTAAACCGGAAACCAAATTGCCTCCTTCTACCCATGAATTTGCTGGCGTAATTCATCGCCTAGAAGCAGGCGGCGCGATGCTACCGGATACGCCGGAAAATCTCATGCAAATCATCGGTCTTTATAAAGCTTATGCTGTACCGATGGATTTCTACTGGCGCGACTTACTTTATATTGCTGAGCGCGAATTTTTGAATCCGTTTCCTTTCTTTAAATACTTCCTGCCGAAAGAGTATTTAGAGCTACACAATCATTACGCCGGAGATGATGCCGATTTGCGAATTTGGCAAAAAGGTGCTGCTACTGCCCATCCTGAACTTTTGGCGTTTATGGAGAAGGGCGAAACTTTCAAAATGCCGAAGTTATTTCATCACTTGTGGCACGATCGCATCAACATGGAATTTGCCGAAGCTTGTATGCGTGCGATGCTTTGGCATAGAGGTATGGGCGGAAAATTTGACCCCTACTTGGATAGCGATGAATATAAAGCTAATGCAGATCGGGCAATTAAGGCTTATTTTCAAGGCAACCCAGCGATGTTGGGACTCTATAAGCTGTTTCCAGATATGTTTTTGGAACAGGTGCGGCAATTATCTTACTATAGCAATCTGGGATTGTTCTGGGAAGTGATGGCTCCGGTTTTCTTTGAAATGAGCGATCGCTACGATTCTGGCGATATCAAAAATGTCCCCGATGCGATGAATTTTCTCGTAAATGGCATATTTGCAGTGGCGGGTCGTCCCATTTATCACCACGTCTACATTCGTGGCGAAATGTACGAAATCATCCCCAAATCAAAAGGTTTCATGTGGCTATACGAAGCAGCATTACCTTATGTAGAAGCTGTTTTCTATCGCACCGCTCCATTCCGGGGTACTAAGTCTTACAACGCTCAAGCTAAACAAGTTCCTGATGAGCAGAAAGATTTCCACTACGGTATTCTTTATGCCGATGTTTTTCCAGTAGGTACAGCTGGTATTCCCCCCACATTGTTGATGCAGGATATGCTTCACTTCTTGCCACCATACCTGGTCGATTACTATAGCAAACACTGCCGAGGTGAAGATGATATGTTAATCCAACTGGGGATTAGTTTTCAGCGATCGATGTACAACGTTACCTCAGCTGTAATTCAAGCATTGCGACAAGCGTTGCTTTATCCTTTAGACGATTCTAATCCGAAACATTTACAAGCTAATCGCGCTTTCTTTGAAGCGCAAATTGACCGATTTAAGCGTCAGGAAGCTCGTTTGCGGGATATTCAGAGACAGGATTATAGGTAGGATATAGAGGATTTGCTATCTCCTACGACCTTTACAATTGTAGAGACGTTTCATGAAACGTCTCTATAGCAGATCGAGATAAAGGGGGTTATAGAAGCGGATTCTCTATCATGTCTAAAAGTGCTGACTGAATTTGACTTTTGTCAAGAGCCCGACCAATAAACACCAATTTTGTTTGACGCAGTTCGGAAGGTTGCCAAGGACGATCGTAGAAGTATTCTATGCGATCGCCCACTCCTTGCAGCACTAACCGCATCGGCTTATTCAAAACTTCGACAAAACCTTTAATCCGATAAATCTCCAATTTTTTTACTAAATCTTCCAGTTTAGCTACCAAAGCTTGTGGCTCAAACGTTTTATCTAAAATCAAATGAATCGAGTTAATTTCTTCATCATGGTCGTGGTCTTCTTCCTCATCATGATGACTGGGACGATTGTCCAAATTATCCTCTACAGAAGCATTGAATCCCAATAGCAATTCTGGATTAATATTTCCTTGTTCGCAAGGGACAATTTTCACCGATTGAGGTAACTGTTGTCTGAGCCAGTTTTGCACCTGAGTTTGAGTTTGGGAATCTACCCGATCGACTTTAGTCAACAGCACTAAGTCAGCACAAGCGAGTTGGTCTTCAAAAAGTTCTTCGAGCGGCGTTTCGTGATCTAGATTTGGATCTGCTTGTCGTTGAGCATTTAAAGCATTGAGATCGCTTGCTAGCGTACCCGCCGAAACAGCTTCGCAGTCCACCACAGTTACCACACCATCCACTGTGGCACCCGTGCGAATTTCCGGCCAGCGAAATGCTTGAATTAATGGTTTGGGTAAAGCCAATCCCGATGTTTCGATTAGTATGCAATCCAGCTTATCTCTACGCTGCAAAATTTGTTGCATAGTGGGGAGAAATTCTTCTTGAACGGTGCAACAAAGGCAACCATTGGTGAGTTCGACAATATTGCTAGCAGCATCTTCTTCCTCATCGCAAACTTGGCACGAGCGCAGCAATTCCCCATCTATTCCTAGCTCACCAAACTCGTTTACCAGAACTGCTATTCTGCGACCTTGATTGTTCTGTAGCATCTGACGAATCAAGGTTGTTTTGCCGCTACCGAGAAAGCCAGTAATCACAGTAACAGGAATCTTTCCAGCCATAAAAGCTCCTTAATCTAAAATCTAAAATCTAAAATACCCCGATGGGTGGAATTTTTGCCAATATGCCTTTTTTCAGCGGTTCGGGTCGCTCCGACCAAGGGAGCGAACCATCTGGTTTGGCATAGTATTGAGCGGCACACTCCAGTATGGCAGCTGCGCTATCTTGAACTGGTAAATCGCCAAATAGGTAGGTGTATTTGCCTGTAGCGACAAAAGAGACGGTACAGGAATGACTGCACGCGCTCATGCACTGAACTTCTTGAATGGGAAAGTTATCTTTTAAATCCCAGTTTTGGTGCAGTTCGCTTAGGTCTTCTAACAGTTGTTGACCGCCGCTTTTTCCTTCTGGTTTTCCCTGTTTCCAAACAGTGGCACAGGTTTTACAAACAAACAAAATGTGTTGCATCTTTACTGAAATCTCTCTGCTGTACGTTGGCGCAATCGCAGTCCTAATAGTAAGCCTATTCCGATTATGCCCGTAAAATAAGCTAGGGCAATTAATCGCACTGACAGGGGAGGCGCTATGCCTTGTACGGCGATCGCTCTGTTCACTTGCAAAGGTAAAAATTCAGTTGCTGTACGATTTTTGTTAGCAAATTCTACCTCTACTTGGTGGGGTGCGCCATCGAAAAATTGATGACGCCATTCAAATTCTCCCTTGGCATCTGTCGTTCCAGTATAGGCAAACGCCACCCAATTATCTTCTAACTGAATTGTCTTGATTTTCAAGGCTAAATTGCTAGCTGGTTTATTTGTTTTAGTGTCAATTGCTTGAATTTTAAACTTAGCAAGTTGACCTACTGTTGCGTTGTTATCTCCGGTTAATTCGAGTTTTATTCCTGAAGAAGTGGTAATGGCTGCGTTTTCTCTTTGTCGCGAATCTTCATGAGACTGATGTTCATGAGGCTGAGATTCTGCGAGTTCAGCGCTGATGTTTACGAATAGTAGGGTTGCGATCGCAATTACAGTTGTTCCACTCAACAATAATCGCACCCGCTCCGGTGCTATTTCTCCTGGCTGAATTTTTTGTTTCCCTCCGATTATCCAGCCACCCCCCAATCCTACCAGCAACAGAATCGTTACTAAAATGCCAAAGTTGCGCCATTTGACGGCATTTTCAGGCACCAATAAGGTCAGAGTTTGCTGAATCGGCTTAAATTGATTGGCAACGACTGGGGTAACTTTTACCAGTAGCTCATATTTACCCCGAATAGGCAAAATTTGCTCGACTTGCAGTTTGCCACTAGGAGCAATAGTTTCAATATCCAGTAACTTTGTTCCCTCCACTATGGGGAAATCGGTACTAAACCAGGGATTTTTAGGCGGCGTGAGAATAGTGAGGTGAATTTTGGCACCCTTTAGGGGTTTACCAGCTGCATTGAGCGCTTGTAGCGTTAGACGCGCTGGCAATTGAGGTGTCGCTGCTTCTGCTTCAAAGGGTAACAACTGCCCAACGGAGGGTTCCGTTGTCAATTTTACTGTTGGTTGGGGGGATTGTGCTACCCCTGCCCCACTCAACCGCAAGCAAGCTAGCGCTATCAATGCAAGAGCAGCTATCAAAATATTTTTGTTAGTTGTCATTTGTTCTTTGGGGTTTTTCGGAATCATTATGCAAATGTTCTTTATGAACATTTTTGTAGGGACACGGCATCATAAATATGTCGGTCATACAAAAGATTTAAATATGCCGTGTCCAAAGCAGCATATTTGACACGAAAGAACCATTTAGCATCTAAATTTATCGGGACAAATGGGAAAGTCCCTGCTAACCAATGACTAATAGACATCTCCAGAAATTAAAGGTGCTAACCCTTGAACCCTTGTAGAGACGTTGCATGCAACGTCTCTACATTCTTTGAAAGGAGATCGCTAATGACTAATGACAACTAACTGTCAAAGTGTGGTGACGCAGAGAATGCAAATTGTTATGCGCTGGCGGATAGGTGGAGAAATACACCGTCCAGAGGATCGCAGAGGAGAGCGATAAGTAGAGTGTCGCTTGTACAGGGCGCGATAAAGTCAAACTTATCGCTTTTTTTCGGACAGAAATAGAATGAGCAGTCATCCGTACCTCGCAGATGTTTTCAGGGGTGATGTTCAAGTCGGCAGGCATTCTGACTTAGATACCAAAAGGGATGGTTTCATAACAGTTGCGGGACAGCGACGGACTTTCACCGTTCTTTCCCCGTTACCTCTGGTGGCTGATCCCCACCAGAACCGACTGGATTTCGGTATTGTATCGCACTACTTGTGCTTTCCGAAAGGGGAAAGTAGTTTTAGGTAGTGTGGGCGATCGCGCGATCGCGCCCTTGTGCTTTTGCTTGATAGAGCGCTTCGTCTGCGGCTGCAATCAGTTTACCAGGAGAGGATTGATGCTCAGGAACGGTGCTGGCGACTCCGAAACTGAGCGTAATATACTTGCTTACGCCAGACTTGGGATGGTCAATTTCCAAAGCTGCTATTTTGGAGCGGATCTCCTGGGCTACGCAAACCGCTCCTGTAGCATCGGTGTTGGGCAGAATAACGGCAAATTCTTCGCCCCCGTAACGGGCTACCAGATCGGCTGGGCGTCTGATGGCTTGAGCTAGAGCATCGGCAACTTTCTGCAAACAGATGTCGCCTGCTATATGACCGTAGGAGTCGTTGTAAGCTTTGAAAAAGTCTACGTCGCACATAATCAGGGACAGAGGTTCTTTCTCCCGTAGCAGCCGCCGCCACTCAGAGTTGAGGTATTCGTCAAACCGACGACGATTTGCTACCTGGGTTAAGCCATCTAAAGAAGCTAATTGCAGCAGCTGTTGATTCACTGCTACCAACTGTTGGTATAGTTCCGCTTGCTGAAGTGCGATCGCCACTTGCGTTGCCAGTTGCTTGAGCAAATCTATCTCCCACTCCTGCCACCGTCTAGACCTCGAACATTGATGAGCCGACAGCAGCCCCCAAAGATGAAATGGGGGAGTAGATGAGGGAGGGAAGGAAAAATCGCTCTCCCGCTCTTTTTCTCCCTCGCTCTCCTGCACAAAAGCTCCCCTGTTCTCTTTTATAATGGGAACCACCAAGTTTGCTCTGATCTGAAACTGAGATAGTAAGTTGATGTGACACCGATCCAAAGAAGCGGTATAGATATCCTCAATAGTCTGGATGCGACCTTCTCGGTAACGGTGGACATAACTTTCTCCAAAGCAGGGGTCTATGATTGTTGTTTGCAGAATGGCAGTCCAGCCAGGGCCAACAGATTCTACCGCCACAACCCCACTCCAATCGGCGTTAAAACGATAAATCATCACTCGATCGGCCTTGAGAAATTGTCGCACTTCGGCGACGGTGGTATTAAGAATTGTGTCTATGTCCAACGACTGACGAATTCGCAGGGAAATTGCTGCCACGAGCCGCTCCCGCGCCATTTGGTGTCGCAGCGACTCTTCCGTCTGCTTGCGATCGCTGATGTCGCGCAGAATAATCGTCCAGATGCTTCCATCTCCCACATCCATCTGGGAAATAGAAGCTTCAGCTGGAAACTCGGTGCGATCTTTGCGCCGCAACCAAATTTCCCGACGCCCTCCCATTTTTTGCCTAACATCAGTGGATTGCAACAAGGTAAAGATGTGCTGGCGATGAGCTGTGGTGAAGCCGGAAGGCAAAAGCAGGTCAATTGGCTGGTATAAAACCTCAGCGGCAGTGTAACCAAAGATTTTTTCTGCGCCTTGGTTGAAAAGTTGAACCCGCATTTGTTCGTCTACCGAGATAATGGCATCCTCGGCAATATTGAGAATTCCAGCCAGACGAGCTTGCGATAACCGCAATGCCGCCTCAGTTTGCTGGTGTTCCTGAATTTCCCGTTCTAATTGCTTGTTGGCTTGCGAAAGTTCTGTTGTCCGTTCGTCAACTACTTGCTGCAAAGCTTCTATGGAGGCATCTACTTCGATCGGATCTAGCGCTTGGAGCATACTGGTTTGAGTGATGATACCCAGCAGTTCCCCAACATCTCCCAAAACCACCAACCGCCGAATCCGATGCAGCCGCATTTGCTCGTGGGCGGCGATCAGGGAATCCGTGGGTCCAATGGGCAACAGGGGACTACTCATCACTGTTTGGACTCTAGTTTCGTTGAAGTCTAAACCTAAAACTCGAAATTGCAGGATATCGCGTTCTGTAACAATCCCTACGGGCAGCAACTTCGATCTCTGGGGCGAATTGGACTCAAGCTTTCCCTCTGCCTCTGTGGCAATTACCACGCTACTTACACACTTTTGTGCCATCATCTGGGTCAACTGTAGTAAAGATCCATTCAAGGGCGCGTGGACTACCTCAGTTGTCATCACTTCTGCAACTCGCCTTAAGCGCATCCAATCTGCTGGTTTCACCACTTCTCGAATACTTTGGTGGGTGATCAGGCCGACCAAAGTATCGTGGTCGTCTACAATGGGCAGATGGCGAAATTTACCTTGACGGAACAGTTTGAGCAGCACTACAATATCTTGCGCTTCGGCTTCTTTCAGGGTAAAGGGCTGCTGGGTCATCACCTCTGCGATCGCCATATCTTCTATAAGTCTATTCTCCGCTGTAGCTTTAACGACATCCCGCTCTGTAAAAATACCCTTTATGGAACCACGTCCGTTCCCTATTAACTGCTGCCGATCAACCACTAAAACGCAGCTCGATCGCGCCTGACTCATCAGCGCGATCGCCTGGTAAACTGGCGTATCAGGTGTAACTGTTAGGGGGTGACGATCTATGGCTCTATAGAGCGGGAAAGCTGAAGTATTAGGCATACACCAGAGAGTGTAGCGTTTATCTATGTTATTAGTGGGACAATTTCCTGAATGGGTGCGTCTTGTATGAAACCATTAAGAATGGTTCAGCTTCAGCATAACTGTAAATGCCAAACATGAAGACACTCACCCATTTGTTCAGAACACCTAGAACTATAATCTTGAGCTTATTGCTAGTAACGGGAATCTTAATAGCCGGTTCAGTGCCGGTGTTTGGCGGTGGGGCTCCACGGCTGAGTCAAGAACGCTATCTGGAAATAGTAGAGGTTAACGGCAACGTAAGTTATGGTTACGAATCTCTCAAAGCTTTGCAAGCACGCTCTGCAAAAGTGGGCGATCGCCTGCGCCGATCGGGAGAAGGCATCACCACTGGTAATGGCTCTAGCGCTAAACTGGCGGTAGATAATGGCATTGGCAACCT
This sequence comes from Argonema galeatum A003/A1, assembly GCF_023333595.1. Taxonomy (GTDB): domain Bacteria; phylum Cyanobacteriota; class Cyanobacteriia; order Cyanobacteriales; family Aerosakkonemataceae; genus Argonema; species Argonema galeatum. Next base: position 8,381 of record NZ_JAIQZM010000027.1, on the reverse strand, counting down.
TGACGTTTCAGAAAACACCAATGTCCGAGTGAAAAATCTCAGCAGAGGTCGCAATGGTTCCAGTACCACGGATCTGGCAATGAATAGGGGACGGGTGCGAGCCAAAGTTCGCAGCTTTAGCAACCCTCAATCGCGCTTTTCCGTTCAAACACCAGGTGGCGTTGCCGGAGTGCGCGGTACAGAGTTTGTGGTTGAAGTTGTGCCCAACGGCGAAACACGGGTTATTACTGTGGATGGGATAGTCGCAGTCAGCGCTGCCGATCGAACCGAAGCGGTCAGTGCGGGCTATGCTTCTGTTATCGTACCCGGAAACCCTCCTACACCTCCTAGTTTGATATCTGGAAATGTCCGAGTCAGCGTACAACTTTTGCCAGCACCAGATACTGGTAAAGTTCGGGTAAGTGGGGTTGTCAATCCAATTAATTCGGTTTTTCTCAACGATTTACCTGTAGATGTTAGTCCTACGGGTTTGTTCGACACTGTTGTCCCACTTCCAAGCAACGGTCTTCTGAGATTAATGGTTCGCAATCCCTTGGGCGAAGAGCAAGTTTATGAACTGGTGGCTCCTTAGAAGGAGAATGGCAGATTTCAGATTTAAAATTGGGGTTTTTTCTTTCCAATTTTAAATCTGAAATCTTAAATCTTAAATTTTAAATTTCTTATAAATTACCTGTTATTTATGGTACATAAAAGCTGGATTCAGCATCTGCGGCGTTATTTTTCCAATAGCTCTCCTTGGCTGACGGGTGGAGTGGCGGCGCTTTTATCTGTAGGAATTTTGCATCTAGGCGGCTGGAAACGTCTGGAACAAACGGGCTATAATAACCTGTTTCAAATTCGCGAAATCGGTATTTTGCCTCATCGAAACTGGGATGAGAGAATTGCGGTGATTGCGATTGACGAAGCAAGTTTGGAGAAATACGGCCAATTTCCCTGGCAGCGCACTCGCTACGCGCAACTATTGCAGGCTCTAGAAAAATCGCCGCCTGCTGCGATCGGTTTTGATGTAAAGTTTATCGATCCAAGTTCATTTGATGCCCAATTTGCTTCATCGATCGCAGCTAACGGTAAAGTCGTACTAGCTAGGGCTTGGGATAATCAAGGCAACCTCCTCGAACCCGTAGCAGAATTAGCAGACGCAGCCGCTAACCAGGGTCAAATATACCACCAAGTTGACGCAGATGGCGTTACCCGCGAGGCAGCAATTTGGGTAAACGGGCCTGAAGATTCTATCGCTGGGCTTGGCCCTGCTCTGATTGAGGTGTACAACCTCAACAATCCAAACCAACCAGTATCTTTTCCAGGGCCGGTTAAAGAAGAGGAATTACAAAAAGTTTGGCTCAATTGGCCGGGAACGGTTAAATCTTTACCAAATGTTCCGCAGCTAAAATCACCACCCACTTATTCGTTTGTTGATGTTGTTGAAGGTCGGTTTGAACCTAAAGATTTTGCAGGTAAGTTTGTTTTAGTTGGCTTTACTGCCACAGGTTTAGCAGATCCGTTGCGGACGCCCTACAATTTAGAACCGCCCACGTCAGGAGTCTATTTCCACGCTGCTGTAATTGATAATTTGCTCAATCACCGGCTGCTACAAAAACTCCCAAAGACGATGGAAATTGGGCTGTTACTTTTGCTTGGCTCAACAACCAGTTGGCTGCTGTTCCATCGAGATTTGAAGGGAAGAATTGCGATCGCTTTTTTGTTGCCGATAACTTGGTTTGGAATTGCGGTAGTGGGGTTCAGTTTTTATCAATGGTGGATTCCCATTGCCGCACCGATTGGCACAATCCTATTAGCTGGAATCGGCGTACAACTGGGAGAACAGTACGAAAGGCAACAACTGATGAACCTGTTTGAAAAGCACGTTGCCCCGGAAACGGCTAACTTGATTTGGCAGCGCAAAGACGAGATTATCGACGAGGGTGAACTGCAAGCCCAAGAACTGACAGCAACTGTTTTGTTCATGGATATTAGAAGTTTCACCAGCATATCAGAAAAACTTTCTCCCCGCGAGTTGCTTAGTTGGCTAAACCAGTATTTGGATGCGATGACTGACTGCATTATGGATCGTGGCGGTGTCGTGGATAAATACATTGGGGATGCGATTATGGCTGTTTTTGGCGTACCCTTTCCCCACACACAACCAGAAGAAATTCGACAGGATGCAATGAATGCGATCGCAGCCAGTCTCGCCATGCACGAACGGCTCAAACAGCTAAACAAGCGTCTGAAAGCAGAAGATAAGCCGGTAATTCAGTTTGGGATTGGCATTCACACGGGGCCACTGATCGCCGGTAGTGTAGGCGGTTCTAGACGACTGAATTATTCTGTGATTGGAGATACTGTAAATGTAGCGGCCCGATTGGAGGCTATGAATAAAGAGTTAACTACTGACAAACCTTATAAAATACTCCTCACAGGTGAAACTTTTGATTATGTGAGCGATCGCTATCTTGCTCAACAAGTCACAACCATCCAACTGCGGGGACGCCAGCAGGAGACGATAATTTACACTATTTTAGGGGAAAAATGAGTCTCGCGGTTGTTTGATAGCGCGTTCGTCGGGGCGGGTTTTGCCATTATTCTTGTCCGATCACCAGAAATTATCTGCCAAACCCGCCCCTACAACTTGCCTGTATCTCACCCACTCGCAAGCTGCGATAAGGCATGAGGGCGTTCAAATTAAGAATAAAAAAATTATAAAGGGTGGCTGGATTTTTCCAGTCACCCTTATTTCAAAGGAGATGATTTCTGCAAAGCTATACTAGCGTTGTACTGTTACAGTTGTACCTACAGTCACCTGCTGGTATAAAGCCATAACATCCCGATTCCGCATCCGCACACAGCCGTGGGAAACTGCCTGTCCGATCAGCTGTTCGTTTGGGGTGCCGTGAAACCCGATCATATTCTTACCGTCAGTCCAAAAAGCAATCCACCTGACTCCTAAAGGATTATTTGGGCCTGGAGGTATAACCTGTCCTGTCCACGGATGTTCCCAAGCTGGATTTTGTAGCATTTGTAGAACTTTAAAGGTGCCTGTAGGTGTTTCCCAACCTGCCTTACCTACAGCTATAGGGTAACTGGATTGCACGCGATTATCCCGATAGACATAGACGCGGCGATCGCTCAACTTGATCGTCAAATTAGTATTTTGAGTGGGATTAAACCAGGATGGCGGCACAAAAGCAGGTATGTGACTCTGAAGTTGTGTCTGGCTCTTCGTTGTCTCTTGAGTAGTTAGTATCGAGGCAGTAGCCTGCCGCTGAGCCGAACTTAGTGAAATTACTGCCCCAAAGCAGAACAGCATCAAGTTTCGAGATAGGGATTCTCCTCTCACCATTCCTTTCATCCTTTGCAAACAATTCAAGCAGAGTTCGGACTTCGATCGGTTCATCGGCTACATATTATACCTATAATTTAAGACTCCATAAACTTCGCTTTTTGGCTGTCATTAGTCATTAGACATCTCCTTTCAAAGAATGTAGAGACGTTGCATGCAACGTCTCTACAAGGGTTATAGGTAACTCACCTTTAATTTCTGGAGAGGTCTATTGGTCATTAGTCATGAATCATTGACAAATAACTATGGATTACTGAGGATGGTCTGCTGATTAAGGGTCGCGATCGTAAAAAGCTTCTAAAAAGCTAGCTTTCAAGACCTGTCCTATACAAATAGCTGATGTCTTTAGATAGAGTTCCTGCCAACGCAGCTGCGTTAAAGTCAGCAGTATATGCGGATTCGATCGGCTTTTTACCAACCATGATATAATAAACTGCTGAGTCCGTTGTCCAATTTCGGAAAAGTGAGGTTGTAATGCGTCTTCAGAAAACCAAAGTATTGACAGGTACAACGCTGTCGCTGTTGCTTTCCCTAGTGGCAGTATATCCGGCTCTAGCACGCCCATCTGGGGAACAAGCAGAGGGACAAGCTCTAGCGCAGATCGATCGCATGGATAGCTCTAGCATGACAGGCAAGATCAAAAGTATTGTCGGCAACGTGGTAACGCTGGAAATGCCGAACGGTGAAACCAGACAAGTTATGATAGGCCGAGCCGAAAGGGATCGCCTGGGACTGCGGCCTGGAATGGAAATTATGACATCCATGAAGGACGGTAATCTTATGGTTGAAGTTGTCAGTGCAGGCCCAGCCTCTCCTACTTCAGCAGATACCACTCCTCTTAACTCAACTACCACCAGCACCGAAGCAGCCAGCGACGCAGAAATGACCACCCGAACAGAAGGTCGGCGCGTGGTCGAAGAAACTACTATTCGCAGGAGTACTATGACTCCCTCTAGCGTCCAGCAAACTACCGAACAAACGACTGGTGATATGCAAGAGTCGAGACAGGTGGTAGATCAAAACACTGAGTCGGCACCCGATACAACCTCTTCAGAAACAACTCAGCCGAGTCGGCCAGTGAGAGCCCTTTGGTAACTTGTGGAGACTGGGGATTGGGGAAGTAAAAAGTACTTTTTTCCCAATCCCCAATTCTATTAATCAAAATTCGCGATCGACATTAATTGAAGAATTTATCAAATGGATAAGAAATGAGCGACCAATCTTTTGCTTCATCTAGGATAATCCCTCTAGATTGCTGCACTACTTTTTCACTTAATGGCGAGTTGATTGAATCATATTTTAGTAAAACCAAATTAGGATAGATAGTATGCCTTTTAACCCTAATAAAAAACTCTGTAGTGAGACGATGCAATCCGTATTCTGTTAAATGTTCAATGAGTTCCATATAATTTGGCCCGATCTTAGTCTTTGTAAACTATATACGAATAGCGCAGCTTTTAGCTGGGACACAGGAGGCAGAGCCTCCTTTTCTGCGGCGGGTTGAACCTGGGAGCGAGAAAAAAATAAATTTTAAGTACTTATACTCAGGAAAGCGCTATAATGGCAGTCAAGTAGGGTATAATTTCTCGCAGTCTTAGATTTGAATCGCCGCCAAGACAACTGAGGGGCAACCCCGATCGGAAAGGCCCGATGCAAACTCAGGCGGATTTTGTAGCTTTGCAGATGTAAAGAGCATTTTAGGCAGGGCTTCGCTGCCTAGATGTTCGATAGTTAAGGATGTCAGAGTAGGAATGCAATTGGTAAATGGACTGCGACTAAGCCTAGCGGTGTCAGCTGCACGCACGATAACTTCTCTTGTTCGCCTGCTGGGACTGGGTGCGGCTAGCGTTTTACCCGGAGAAATCGCCAGTCGCATTCAGCCGCAGATACTGCAACTGCTGTGTCGCCAAGTCAAGCAGGACGTTATTTTTATCGTGGGTACGAATGGCAAAACCACCACATCGTTGCTGCTGCGGACTATGCTGGAACGCCAAGGATGGCGGGTTGCACATAATGCTACGGGTGCCAATTTGGTAAATGGGTTGATTGGCGCATTGTTGGAAAATACCAATTTGGCGGGTAAGGTTTCTGCTGATTACGCAATTCTGGAGGTGGATGAAAATATCTTGCCGTTGGTTTTGGACTCCTGTCAGCCTCGGATAATTTTATGTTTGAATTTGTTTCGGGATCAGCTCGATCGCTATGGAGAGGTAGATACGATTAGCCAGCGCTGGCAGAAAGCCATTTCACCGATGTCTTTAGAAACTGTAGTTATAGCAAATGCGGACGATCCTACTCTTTCTCATTTGGGTCAGAAATTGCCCCAGCGGGTGTTATACTTTGGCTTAAACGAGCCGAAGTATTATCTTGATGAAATTCCCCATGCTGTAGACTCAATTTACTGTCCGAGTTGCGGTCATTCGTTGAATTATCAGGGTGTTTATCTTTCCCACCAGGGTGATTTTGAGTGTCCTAAGTGCGGTTTTACTAAGAGCAAACTAAGTATTGATAGCCGGGAATGGCCGCAAATTCTGATCGGGCTTTATAACAAATACAACACGCTGGCTGCGGTGTTAGTCGCCCAACAAATTGGTATAGACGATAATAACATTCGCGATAGTATCAAAGATTTCAAAGCTGCTTTTGGACGCGCTGAGGAATTAGAAGTTGGTGGGAAGCGGGTGCGGATTTTATTATCTAAAAATCCCGTCGGCATGAACGAAACCATCCGCGCGGTAAACGAAATCAAGAGTGGTGGCGGTTCGTCTACAACGCTGATGGTGCTAAATGACAGAACGCCTGATGGTACGGACGTATCTTGGATTTGGGATGTGGATACAGAAAAGTTAGTGGCGTCGGGAGGTACTATAGTCGTGAGTGGCGATCGCGTTTACGATATGGCGCTGCGTCTGCGTTACAGCCAGAAGGATGAGAACAACGGCTGCAAATTGATGATCGAAGAAGATTTAAAAGACGCGATCGCAACCGCACTCGAATACACCCCAGATGGCGAAACGCTGCACATTTTGCCGACTTATTCAGCAATGCTTGAAGTGCGGGAATTGCTGACAGGACGGAAAATTCTGTAATAATATCATATCCGGTTACATCGGCCTTGTCTGTGGGAATCATTGGTTGAATTTTTACCGCAGATGAAGAGAGATGAACGCAGATAAACGCAGATAAGAATAATAACAGGAATTTTTTAGATAACCGATGCTACCGGACATGATATCACCAATGACCAATGACCAATAACTAATAACAAATAACAAATGACTAATGACAACAGAGAATTAACAATTGGTTGGTTGTATCCGACGCTGATGAGTACTTATGGCGATCGCGGTAACGCGATCTGCTTGCAACAACGCGCTCAATGGCGGGGATATAATGTACAAGTATTGCCCCTCGATTTGCAATCAACAGTAGCAGATTTTCACAAAGTCGATTTATTAGTCGGTGGCGGCGCACAAGACAGACAGCAAGAAATTGTGATGCGCGATTTGCGCGGTGCCAAAGCTGAGGCGTTGCGGGAGATAATCGAAGCTGGTACACCGGGAGTTTTTACTTGTGGCGCACCTCAGTTGCTGGGCCATTATTACGAACCTGCGATCGGTCAAAGAATTGAAGGATTAGGATTATTTGATTTTGTGAGTAAGCATCCCGGTATCGATGCGCGGCGTTGTATCGGTAATGTGGTTTTTGAGATCACTGCATCTCGATTAGCAAAGGAACTACAAGCGATGTTAGGTAAGCCGCCAGTAGTAATTGGATTTGAAAATCACGGCGGTAGAACTTATTTGGGGAAGGTAGAAGCGCTGGGAAAAGCGATCGCAGGTTATGGCAATAATGGTGAGGATGGTATGGAAGGTGCATTTTATCGAAATGCGATCGCTACCTATTCTCACGGCCCAGTTTTACCGAAGAATCCCTTTTTGGCAGATTGGTTAATTCAGACAGCTTTGGCAGAGAAATATCAGATTTCAGTATCCCTGTCACCGCTGGATGATACCCTGGCGTTACAGGCGCGGTCAGCGATGTTTAAGCGGTTGGGTGTTAGCGAATCTGTTGCTGCTACTCGGCGGTAGGTGATGGGAAGTTTAGGTCGAATTCCTTGTTAGTAGGGTGCGTTACGCTTCGCTAACGCACCGTCAAAAATTGCGCTATCAAAGCTTTCAGCAATTCGTTGCTTGGAATTTTGCTCGCTGGTAAATAAAAAATTATTAAACTTCGTAAATTTACTATGTACATCTGGCAGTATATAGTGTTTTAATTTTTATATAGAAGGATTGATCTTCTTCTATTCTACTTTTTTGTTTTGGATCTAATTGCTTTATGTGTTCACTCGCCGAGTGATTTAAAAATAGGATATGCCAACAGGTTAGAGGTGAAATAACAGACCAACAATTAGTAGAAAGAAAAATTGATACCTATCTAAAAACGCCTGATTATTTGTAGTTTGAGGTTATGATTCAGATTCTTTTTTTTGTGCTGCAATTCGACTTGCCTCACGCGCCAGATAATATCTCCGGCGCTGTTCCACCAAATCCGCCTCTAATTTGGCATTCAGTTCATCTAAATCCAGAATGTGACCATCCATCCGTCTTACCAGTTCCTGCAACTTGGTAATATGACGCGCTCTCGTTTCTGCATCTGGAATTCTAGGTTCATTGCTCATGGTAAGTTAAAATCCCTCCTAATTTCAGAAACACTTGCAGCTACAGCATTTACGGTAGCCTCTGCTTCTTCGATATATCGGGTAAGTAACTCCAGACTAGCACGACTTGCTACAGGTTGAGCAGGATGAATCTGCCGTAACATAGTATACAGACACGAGTTATATGAGTTAGCTCGTTCCCTGGCATTCTGGAGTTGGTCAAAATAATCAATTGTCTCCTCCGTTTCGCCAAACCGCTCAAAAATTGTGAACTCCGTTGCAGTTACATCGTCAATACGTTCTATTGACACTCCCCTGGCTAAAGCCGAGGGGATTCTTGCTTCACTGAGTGACTTTGCCTAAGCGCTGTTTCCAGGTTTA